>NZ_JAJB01000049.1:0-62772 GCF_000583215.1 Brevibacterium sp. VCM10 | reverse complement strand
TAAGTGACTGCCGCAATATTCTTTGGGGTGATGGCCTCGTTCGATCCTTTGTGGGTTGGGCGGGGCCATCACTGTATTCACGGATGGACACGATGACGATGACAATTGACGCGCTCAAGGCCGAACTTGCTCGCACCGGCGAGGTCGCGATCAGCTTCAACCGCACAAAGCAGTTTCTGCGCAATCCAGCTGGTTTCCTCCGATCGCGTCGGTCCGGCCGTCCCGCACCTCAAGTGATCGTCAATGACTTCGGGCTGTGGGCCGCTGTCGACGGCTTTCCGGACGGAGGCGTCCCATGGAGTCGCATCCTCGAAGTCCACATTACTAAGGTGAACGTCAGCGCCTACATCGACGTGAGCATCAGGACACCGGATACTCCCGACCGGCGACGGACGCTGCGCCTGCCGCATATGCTCACGGTCGACCCGGAAACACTCGCCAAATGGATTGTCATGGAACTGATGGAGCGCGGAAACCCGATCTGAAGACCGGCTGTCGAACCCACGCTGGACCCACTCAACCAGATTTCGTGTACTGCTGAACGTCCGCGTACTGCTGAATGGGCAGCGCCGGAATGTTGAACGTGTACCGCCTCAGCACGTGCGACGGGTCCTCCTCCGGATCCACAGGTGCTTGTCGGCTGGTGTGTATCGTGTCACGATGAAGCTGTCCGCTGGGCCGGATGCAAGTGAATAGCGACATCCGAATAGACAGCAAGGGAGACACCGTATGAACGCATCAACCATCATCTGGATCGTCGTCGCGATCGTCGTCGTCCTGATCATCGTTGGGATCATCATCGCAGTCAGCCGGAAGGCGGCAGCGAAGAAGCGCGAACACCAGCGGGACGAGGCCGCGCGGATACGGCAGGAGGCTGCCGAGTCCGAACACGATGTTCGTGCCCGAGAGGCCGAGGTCGAGAAGCAGAGAGCGGAGGCCAAACGCGCGAAGGCTGACGCCGACGCCCGGGCGGCGGAGGCTGATCGTCAGGCTGCACAAGCCGAACAGCTCGACTCGGAAGCGGCCAAACGGGAAGAAGCTGTCAGAGCAGAGCGTCTCGAACACGAGCGCCGACTGCAACGTGCCGACGAACTGGATCCGGACGCACCAGAGGCCACAGCCGACTCCCGCCGGTCGGAAGATCCTGCTCAACAGCACGACGTCCGTGCCGACGGCTATCCGCCGGAAGATGGTGTCCGCCCACGGACTGGAGACTCGGTGGCCGACGAGCACGACCCTCGCATTGACCGTCACAGCGCGCGAGACCCCTACGATGGGAACGACCGCCGGATGGATCCTCTCGACGGCCGCGGAGACATCGACACGCCGAAACACTGACTCGCCTGCCTGCAGAGGCAGACAAGCCATCTGGGTCAGACATGCCACCTGAGGCAGGCCAGTCATCTCAGGCACACGAACAACCGAAGACAGACGAGACGGTGCCCGAACTCCATACGGTTCGAGCACCGTCTCGTCGTTCTCGGACTGCGGGGCGCACCAGGCAATGGGGACGCATATAGGGTGGGCCGCCTCGGTGAGGGAATGCGCCCGAGCGCAACGACACGGATTTGTGACAACCGATTTTGTTGATACCGTGCGATGCTTCTGTAGTGTTGACGGCAACAACTCAACGGAAGGTACGCCATGCTCGACAAACTGCACGATGCATTGAGACTTCGCACCAATCCGGCCATCTTCTTCTCCTCAGCGGCCGTGATCATCATCTTCGTCCTCGGGACGATCTTCTTCACCGATCAGATCGATGCCGGCGTCTCGGTCGCCTCCGACTGGCTGCTGACGAACCTCGGCTGGTTCTACATCCTCGGTGTCACCGTCTTCGTGGTGTTCCTCATCTTCATCGCCGCCTCCCGCTATGGACGCGCGAAGCTCGGCCCCGACGATGAACCACCGGAGCACTCCAACGGCGCCTGGTTCGCCATGCTCTTCGCCGCCGGAATCGGCTCGATCCTCATGTTCTGGGGCGTGGCTGAACCCGTCAGCCACTTCGGCGACCCACCACGCGCATCCCTCGGCGTCGAACCGGGCACGCCGGCCGCAGCCGTCGACGCCATGAATTTCACGTACTACCACTTCACCCTGCACACGTGGGCGATCTTCACTCTGCCCGCACTGTGCTTCGCCTACTTCATCCACAAGCGGAACCTGCCGCCGCGCGTGAGCTCGATCTTCCAGCCCATCCTCGGTGAGCGCATCCACGGACCCATCGGCAAGACGATCGACGTCGTCGCCATCATCGGCACCGTCTTCGGCATCGCCGTCTCGATCGGCCTGGGAACACTGCAGATCAACGGCGGGCTCGCCCAGGTCATCGGCATCCCCGAGAACGCCCTGTGGCAGCTGATCATCATCGGTGTCGTCTGCGGGCTGGCCACGATCTCGGTGTCGCTCGGCCTCGACAGGGGCATCAAGATCCTGTCGAACCTCAACATCGTCGTGGCGGTGCTGCTGCTCGTCTTCATCATCGCCTTCGGACCGACCCTGTTCATGGCCAAAGGCGTATTCGAATCCCTCGGCACCTACATCCAGCAGCTGCCCGAACTCGCACTGTGGAACGACACGTTCGCGAACACCGGATGGCAGAACACCTGGACGGTCTTCTACTGGGCGTGGACGATCACCTGGTCGCCGTTCGTCGGCATCTTCATCGCCCGCATCTCCCGCGGACGCACCATCCGCCAGTTCGTCATCGGCGTCCTCGCCATTCCCTCGGCGTTCTCGATCCTGTGGTTCGGCATCTTCGGCTATGCGTCCTTCGACATCGAGCTCAACCAGGGTGGGGGACTGGTCGACCGAGTCGTCGATCAGGGAGACATCCCGGGTGCGCTGTTCGCGTTCCTCGACCACTATCCGTTGGCCGGTCCCATATCGGTGGTTGCGATCGTCCTCGTGATCATCTTCTTCGTCACCTCGGTCGACTCCGCAGCGTTGGTCGTCGACACCATGAACAACGGTCACGAAGACTTCAACCCGCTGCCGCAGCGGATCTTCTGGGCCCTTGCCGTCGCCGTCGTCACCGCGGCTCTGCTGGTGTTCTCCGGCACCGGCGGACTCGAAGCCCTGCAGTCGACGATCATCCTCGTCGGGCTGCCGTTCTTCGTCATCGCCTACTTCCAGATCTACGCCCTCATGCGTGCCCTGCGTGAGGACGCCGGCATCCTGCCGCGCGTGCGCATGCGCCGCTGGAAGAAGGTCCTGCCGCCCGAGGAGGTCGAACGTCGAAAGGGCGACGACGAACAGTTCGGACACGAATACGACGACGATGAGGAAGTCGTCACCGAACCCGAAGCGGTCGAACCGGCACCGAAGTTCCGGGACCCCTACGTCGAAAGCGGTCGTGAGAAGAAGGGTCGGCGCGAGGGGACACTCGCCAGCCGCACCGGCAGCCGCTCGAGCAGTCGCGGACAGGGAAAGGGCGATGACACCGACTGAGGCTGACCGGTCCGGAAGCGAGAGCTGATCGTCGCGGCCGGGCATGACGAAGGGGGCGCTGCACTGGCAGCGCCCCCTTCTCGTGGCTCGAGGTCAGGCGACCTGGTCGACCGACCGGCTCAGATCACTGACCGGTCTTGATCATCTCTGCGCACTTCTCACCCATCATCATCACGGTGATGTTGGGGTTGACCGTGGTGATCTCCGGCATCGCCGAGGCGTCGACGACGCGCAGACGGTTCACACCCTTGACCCGCAGCTGCGGATCCAGCGGCGACATCTCGTCATCAGGTGCTCCCATGCGCACCGTGCCGACCGGGTGGTAGACGGTGTTGTGGGTGCGGGTGATGTAATCCGCGATCTGCTCGTCGGTCTGGACGTCCTTGCCGGGGAACAGCTCCTCGCCGGCCCATTCGGACATGGCGTCCTGGGCGACGATCTCGCGGGCCTTTTTGATGCCGGCGACCATGACGCGCATGTCGTGGCCCTCCGGATCGGTGAAGTAGCGGGGATCGACCTTCGGCTTGTCACGGAAGTCCTTCGAGCGCAGACGCACGGTGCCGCGCGACTTCGCATGCGTGACATTCGGAGTCAGGCAGAAGGAGTTCTCCGAGGTGTTGTAGCCCTGGCGCAGGGTGTGCATGTCGAAGGGCACCGAACCGTAGTGCATCATCAGATCGGGACGGTCGAGCCCCTCCTCGGTGGGGGAGAAGATGCCGATCTCCCACCACTGGGTGGAGTCCTCGACCATCGGCTTCTTGGCCTCCCACGAGATGACACCCTCCGGGTGATCGCCCAGGTGCTCGCCGACTCCCGGAGAGTCGACGCGGGCCTCGATGCCGACCTCGGCGAGGTGGTCCTTCGGGCCGATGCCCGAGAGCATGAGCAGCTGCGGGGTGTTGATGGCGCCGGAGGAGACGATGACTTCCTTCTTCGCCTCGATCCGGTTGGTCTTGCCGAAGGCATTGTTGACGACGAGCACTGCCGTGCAGTTGTCGTTCTCGTCGAACTCGAGCTCCTTGGCCTGAGTGTCGGTGAGGATCGTGAGGTTCTCACGGTCGAGGATCGGGTGGAGGTAGGACACCGAGGACGACGAGCGGGTGCCGTCGTCCTTGCGGTTGACCTGGAAGAAGTTGGCACCGTTGATGACGGTCTGACCCTCGTTGAACTGCACGCGGGGGATGCCGGCCTGCTCGCAGGCGTCGAGGAGAGCGATGCCGCAGGGGTCGACCGGGGGCACGTTCATCAGGCTGACCGGGCCGTCGTGGCCGTGGTGGTCGCCGGGCAGCTCATTGTTCTCGAGCTTCTTGTACAGGCCGAAGGTGTCCTTCGAACCCCACCCGGCTGCGCCGTGCTTCTCTTCCCAGTCGTCGAGATCCTCGCGCGGGGCCCAGAAGGCGATGCACGAGTTGTGGGAGGAGCAGCCGCCGAGCACCTTGGCGCGGGCGTGGCGCATGTGCGAGTTGCCGTTCTCCTGCTCTTCGATCGGGTAGTCCCAGTCGTAGCCGGACTCGAGGAGCTCCATCCAGCGGTTGAGCTGAAGGACGACGTCCTTGTCCGTGTCGGTGGGGCCGGCTTCGAGGAGTCCGACGGTGACCTCGGGGTCCTCGCTCAGTCGGGCTGCGACCGCGGCACCGGCGGAGCCGCCGCCGACGACGACGTAGTCAAAGCTATGAGTAGTCTTCACTGTTCATCTCTCCTTGTTGAGGTAGGCGTCTGCAGTCTGCGACTGATCACTTGGTGTGGTCGGGGAACCAACCGGTGACGGCCGGTTCGAGGTTCTGGTAGATGTGCTTGGCTTCCTGGTACTCGGCCAGACCCGTGGGGCCGAGCTCGCGACCGAAGCCGGACTGCTTGTACCCGCCCCATTCGGCCTGCGGCAGGTAGGGGTGGAAGTCGTTGATCCAGATGGTGCCGTGGCGCAGACGCTGAGCGACCAGCTGGGTCTTGCCCGCGTCCTGGCTCCACACGGCTCCGGCCAGACCGTAGTAGGTGTCGTTGGCGATCTCGACGGCCTCGTCGACGGTGGAGAAGGTTTCGACGGTGACGACGGGACCGAAGGCCTCATCGGAGACGACGGACATTCCCCGCTTGACCTGGTCGAGCACGGTCGGCAGGTAGTAGAAGCCGTCGGCCAGATCGCCTTCGCCGAACTTGCCGCCGCAGCGCAGACGGGCACCTTCGGCCACACCCTTCTCGACATAGGCATGCACCTTGTCGCGGTGTGCCGCGGAGATCAGGGGACCGGTCTCGGCGTTGTCATCGAAGGGACCGCCGAGGCGGATCTGCTCGGCACGCTCGACGAGGCGGTTGACGAACTCCTCGGCGATGGATTCTTCGACGATGAGTCGGGCACCGGCCGAGCACACCTGACCGGAGTGGACGAACGCGGCGTTGAGCGCATTGTCCAGGGCCGCCTCGAAGTCGGCATCGGCGAAGACGACGTTCGGGTTCTTGCCGCCGAGTTCCAAGGCGATCTTCTTGATCGTGTCCGCGGCGTTGCGTGCCAGCAGGCGACCGGTGACGAGTCCGCCGGTGAACGAGACCATGTCGATGTCCTCGTGAGTCGACAGCGGGGCACCGGCATCGGCACCCGCACCGAGGATGAGGTTGCCGACTCCGGCCGGCAGACCGAGTTCCTCAAGTACCTGCATGGTGAGGATCGCGGTGTGCGGGGTGAGCTCGGCGGGCTTGAGGACGAAGGCGTTGCCGGCGGCGATGGCCGGAGCGATCTTCCATGCCGCCTGCAGCAGCGGGTAGTTCCATGGGGTGATGAGCGCGCAGACGCCGAGGGGTTCGTGCACGATCTTCGAGGCCACGGTGTCGGTTCCGGCGTCGACGACGCGACCGGCATCGTTTGCGGCGAGCTTGCCGAAGTAGTCGAAGCAGTTCGCGATGTCGTCCATGTCGATCTGCGATTCGACGAAGCGCTTGCCGGTGTCCAGGGACTCGGCGCGCGCGAATTCGTCCTTGCGCTCACGCAGCACGGCGGCGAACTTCAGCAGCAGGTCGCCGCGTTCGCTGGCGGGAACCGATGACCAGACGCCGGAGTCGAAGGCGCGGCGGGCGGCCTTGATCGCCAGCTCGGTGTCAGCGGGGCTGGCTTCGTCCACCTCGGCGACGAAGCTGCCGTCGGCCGGGTTGTGGATCTTCCGGGTTCCACCGTTGACGGCTGAAACCCACTGTCCGTCGATGAAGAGTGTGTTCGGCACGATTTCTCCTTTTCCTAGCGGGTGAACGAGTAGCAGTTCTGTTGAGTCGAGCGGTCTGTGCGGTCCGGAGTCACAGCAGCTGCTGCAGAGCCGACAGTTGATGCGCGACGGCCGTCTGACCTGCGCGATGACGGGGTTCCGGGGTGCCGACTCGCATGCTTCCGGAAATCACAATAGGCGAAGACCGGGGCCGAACGCGCAATCCGATGATGCTGGTCACACAGGCCGGTGAGATTGGTCATCGCCACATGGGAGGTGATGGGGGACAGTGAAGCATCCAGGCCGAAAATTCTGATCGTGGAATCGCGGAGACATCCGTCATCCGCACAATGAGCTTCCACGTCAGGTGTCATTCATCCCCTGGTGTCGAGGCGGCGCGGGCACCCGCTGCCGCCGAACGTCTGCGATTGCCGTCGGCCTTTCCACTGGATTCGCCTTGATTCTAACAGAGCGCTGAGGCGGTGACCTGGGCCTCGGCGCACATCGCAGCGAACACGACGATGACGCGACGGCGAGCGTGAACGGAGCGCTGACGTGTTCCCGCCCACACGGCGACGAAGCAGTGAGTGGACTAGACTGGAGCGGAACACCGAAAAGACTTCATAGGGAGAATCGTGGCCCAAGGGGATTCGCGAGACAGCCAGGACAACCGCCGCGCAGATGGCGGTCGCCGCTCAGATCGCGACAACAATCGCAACCGTCGACCGGACAACCGGGACGGTCGCGGGCCACGCCAGTCCGATCGCCGAGGCGGCTACCAGGGCAACCGTCGCAACGACGACGACCGTCGTCGCGGCTTCAACCGTGACCGTCGCGATGACGATGACCGTCGTGGTGGCTACGGACAGAACCGCCGAGATGACGATCGCCGAGGCGGTTACCAGGGCAACCGGCGCAATGACGACGATCGTCGCGGTGGGTTCAACCGTGATCGTCGCAACGACGATGACCGTCGCGGAGGCTACCAGGGCACCCGCCGCAGCGATGACGACCGTCGCGGAGGCCACGGCCAGAACCGCCGGAACGATGATCGCCGAGGCAGCTACCAGGGCAACCGTCGCAACGACGATGACCGCCGGGGCGGCTTCAACCGTGACCGCCGTGACGGTGACGACCGTCGCGGTGGCTACCGCGGAAATCGACGGGACGACAACCGTGGAGGACGCGGCGGCCACGGTCGGGGCGACAATGATCGTCGTGCCTCTCGCAAGACCGACACCGGCGACTACGCACGCGAACAGCGCGCCCGCCGCCCACGGATCCAGGAACCCGAGATTCCCGACGGCGTCACCGGTCGCGAGCTCGACAAAGAGATCTCGTCTCAGCTGCGCACCCTCGACAAAGAGAACGCCGATATGGTCGCCAAGCACCTCGTCGCCGCCGGCGGGCTGCTCGACCTCGACCCGGAACGCGCCCACGAGCATGCCAAGGCCGCCATGGCTCGCGCCGGTCGTGTTGCCGTCGTCCGCGAAGCACTCGGCATCGCCGCGTACTACGTGGAGAACTACGACGAAGCCGTCCGCGAACTGCGCACCCACCGTCGCATCTCCGGCTCGAACGACAACATCGCGCTGATCGCCGACGCAGAACGCGGCCGCGGCAAGCCGGAGAAGGCCCTCGAGCTGCTGAAGACCTCCGCGGAGCTCGACCTCGACACGGACACCCGCACCGAACTCGTCATCGTCGCGGCCGGCGCCAAATCCGACCTCGATGACATCGTCGGTGCGCGCCGACTCATCGAAGCCGAGGACTTCACTCAGAAGCCCAGCGGCGGACTCGTCCGACTCATGGCCGCCTACGCCGAGGTGCTGCGCATCGACGGCGAAGGCGAACTCGCCGACAAATACGAAGAGCTCTCCCGCCGGACCGCCAAGGCGACCGGCACCCTGTTCGGCGACGAGATGCCGGACCTCAACGCCGGAGTCGAAATCGAAACCGTCGACGAGGTCGACGACGAACCCGCAGCTGCCGATGCGTCCGCAGAGGCCGAGACTGCTGAAGCTGCGACCGATTCGACGCCCGAAGCCGATGCGACCATCTCTGCACCCGAAGTCGATGCTGCCGAGGACGCCGAGCCGGAGACCGACGCTCCGGCAGCAGCACCGAAGTCGAAGACGCATGTCTCGGCGAAGGAGCTGAAGTCGGTCACAGTCACCGACGATGAGATCGAAGCCGAACTCGACGAGATCCTCGCCGACGCCGACGCCGATTCCGACGCAGACACCGCGTCTGAGACAACAGCAGCCGAGGCCGACGGAGACCAGTGACACTGACCGCCGAACAGGACAGCACAGCAGATGGGCGCCCGCCCGAGTCCCCGGGCTCGCCCATCGACTGCGTACTGTTCGACCTCGACGGAGTCGTCTACCACGGCACGCACGCCATCGACGGAGCCGCCGACGGCATCAACTGGCTCCATTCCCAGTCGATCCCGGTCAGCTACGTCACGAACAACGCCACCCGCACCGCCGCCGCCACCGCCGAGAAGATCACCGGAATGGGTGTCGACGCCTCCGCGGACGAGGTGACCACCTCGGCGCAGGTGCTCGCCGAACGCCTGGCCGAACGCTTCGGACCCGGTGCGCGCGTCCACCTCCTCGGCACCACCGGACTGCGCATCGCACTCGAAGACGCCGGCCTCGACATCACGGACTCACCGGGCGCGGAACCCGTCGCCGTCGCCCAAGGACTCGACCCGGAGATCGACTACGCGAAGATCGTCCGCACCTGCGAGATCATCCGCTCCGGCGCCGAATGGTGGGCGAGCAACCCCGACTTCTCCCTCCTCACGGAGACCGGGAAGGTCCCCGGCAACGGTGCCTTCGTCGATCTCATCGCCCGACTCACCGACTCCACCCCCGTCATCGTCGGCAAACCCGCCCCGCACATGATGGACTTCGCGGCCGGCCGCCTCGGTGCGCACCGCCCGCTCATGGTCGGCGACCGCCTCAACACCGACATCGAAGGCGGCTGTGCCGCCGGAATCGACACGGCACTCGTCCTCACCGGAATCCACGACATCCACGATGCCCTGCGCGCGGGACCCGAGAGCCGACCGACCTTCATCCTGCCGAATCTGCGCGGACTCGAAGCCCTCATCACCGGAGCCGACCGCGGTGAGTCCGCCCGGATCGAAGCCGAACTCCGGCGTGCCTGGGCAACCATCGACGCAGGCGAGACCGACGCCGAGGCGGTCCTGGCCGACGGTCACCTGCCCCGCCGGATCGGTCAGGACTCATGAGCGACACCCCGCGACCGACCCCGACACCCGGCACGAATCCCGGCACGAACTCCGCGCCGACCCCCGCGCCGACCCCCGCCTCGGTGAGTGGGGACGTCCCGGTCGAGACGTGGCGGGCCAACCTCGCCGCAGCCAGAGAGGCACCGGCAGCCGAGCGCCACGGACAGCTGGACTCCCTGCTCGACGACCTCGACGCCCAGGTGGGCTCCTTGTGAGCCGACTCGACCGGGCACTCGTCGACCGCGGGCTGCTGAACTCCCGCTCCCGCGCCGCCCGCGAAATCGCCGCCGGCCGCGTCAGCGTCAACGGCCGCACCGCGACCAAAGCCTCCCAGGACGTCAGAGACGTCGACGACATCACCGTCACCGAACCCGACCCCTGGGTCGCCCGCAGCGCCCACAAACTCCTCGGCGCCCTCGTCGCCTTCGACCTCACCGACCGACTTCAGGGTCTGACCGCCCTCGACGCGGGAGCCTCCACCGGAGGCTTCACCCAAGTCCTCCTCACGTACGGAGTCGCGCACGTCTGGGCCGTCGACGTCGGCCACGACCAACTCGCGCCCATCCTCCGCGACGACCCGCGCGTCCACGTCCGCGAAGGACTCAATCTGCGCGAACTCGCCGACTCCGACGTGCCCACCGTCGACCTCGTCGTCGCCGACGTCTCCTTCATCTCCCTGCGATTGCTCATCGGCCCGCTGCTGGCCGCGACCGCCGCGGACGGGGAACTCCTCCTCATGGTCAAACCCCAGTTCGAACTCGCCCGTGCGTCCCTGGACAAACACGGCGTCGTCACCAGCCGGGACAGACGCCGCCGCGCCATCGACTCCGTCCTCGAAGCGGTGACTGACAACGGTGCCCGCGTCACCGACATCGCCCCCTCACCGCTGCCGGGCCCCAGCGGGAACCGAGAGTACTTCCTGCGTGTTCGCCCAGGCCGAACACATCACCAGTCCGATAGGCTCGACAAAGCAGACATCCCCGCCCACCTGGACGAAATGATGAGAGGAGAGTCGTGACCAGACACATCATGGTGCTGCTGCACCCCCAACGTGATGAGTCGGCCGTGGCCGCCGTCAGCGTGTTCAAGGCCCTCCTCGACGACGGCGTCACCCCCGTCGTCCTCTCCGACGAGATCGTCGGCATCCGCGCCCGCCAGGCCGAAGCCGTCGACGACGAACCCATCCTCAACCACTGCACGATCATCGACCCCTCCGAGCTGGGGGAGTGGAAGAGCGCCTGCGAACTCGTCATCGTCCTCGGCGGCGACGGGACGATCCTGCGCGCCGCCGAACGCTTCCACGGCTCCGGCGCCCCGCTCATGGGCATCAACCTCGGCCACGTCGGCTTCCTCGCCGAAAGCGAGAAGGAAGACCTCGCCGAGGCGGTCCACCGTGCCTCCCAACGCGACTACTCCGTCGAAGAGCGGCTCGCCCTCGACGTCTCCGTGTGGCACGAAGGTGAGAACATCTTCAACGCCTGGGCACTCAACGAGGTAACCATCGAGAAGACCTCGAAGTCCCGGATGATCGACGTCGTCCTCGGTGTCGACGCCCGCCCCGTGTCCTCCTTCGGCTGCGACGGCGTCATCCTCGCCACCCCCACCGGCTCGACCGCGTACTCGTTCTCCGCCGGCGGGCCCATCGTCTGGCCCGAGGTCGAAGCGCTCATCCTCGTGCCGATCTCCGCCCACGCCCTGTTCTCCAAACCGCTCGTCGTCAACCCGACCTCCCGCCTCGGCGTGGAGATCTCCCAGATGAACCCCGAGTTCTCCGCCGTGCTGTGGTGCGACGGCCGCCGCGCCCTCGAACTGCCGTCCGGGGCCCGCGTGGAAGCCACCCGGTCGAAGTCGCCGATCCGGCTCGCTCGCCTCCACACCGGCCCGTTCACCGACCGACTCGTCGCGAAGTTCCGCCTGCCCGTCTCCGGCTGGCGAGGACCGATCAAGGAGGCCTGAATGATCTCCGAACTGCGCATCTCCCACCTCGGCGTCATCGCCGAAGCCGCCGTCGAACTCGACACCGGCTTCACCGTCGTCACCGGTGAGACCGGTGCGGGCAAGACCATGTTCGTCTCCGCTCTGTCCCTGCTCATGGGCCGCAAGGTCGGCTCCGGAGTCGTGCGCAAAGGCGCGGAGAAGGCCGAGGTCGAAGGCATCTTCACCGGAGTCTCCGACCCCGTGCGCGAGCGCATCGAGGAAGCCGGCGGCAGCGCCGACGACGAGGCGATCATCTCCCGCACCGTGGCGCTGAAAGGCCGCGCCCGGGCGACGGCGGGCGGACGCACTGTGCCGATCTCCGTGCTCACCGACATCTCCTCGGACCTCATCACCCTCCACGGCCAGTCCGAACAGCTGCGCCTCAAGGGCGCCGCCCAACAGCGGCAGCTCCTCGACGCCGCGGGTGGGCCGGCGCTGGCCGAGGTGGCCGAGCGTTACCGTGCCGCCTTCGAGACCTGGCGCGAGACCGAAGCCCGCGTCAGCCGCATCAAGGACTCCACCGCCGCCCGCCGCGAACGCATCCTGTGGCTGCGCGGCTGCCTCGAGGCCATCGACAAGGTCCGCCCCGAACCCGGCGAAGACGAGACCCTGGCCGCACAGTCGGCGAAGCTCGGCGCCGCCGCCGAGATCACCCGGGCCGTCGGCGCCGCCCACGACCTGCTGCTCGGTTCGGAGCTCGACGATGCCGGAGCCGCCGTCGACCTCGTCCACCAGGCCATCAGCACGATCACCGATGTCGAAGGCTCCGACAAGGACCTCGTCACCATCCGCGAAGCCCTCGGCGACGCCGTGCTGCGGCTGTCTGACTCCGCCGCGGAACTGTCGAACTACCTCTCCGGATTCGACGAACTCGGCGAGACCTCCCTGGAGGAGACCGAGGCCAGGCGCGCGGAACTCGGGACTCTGGCCCCCTACGGTCAGGACGTCGCCGAAGTCCTCGACTTCGAAACCCGATCGGCCGCGGAACTCGCCGAACTCGAAGCCGAGGACCGTGACCTCGACGGACTCGACGCCGAGCTCGCTGAGGCCCGCGAGACCATGGAGGCGGCGGCCTCGGCGCTCACCGAGATCCGCAGGGCCACCGCAGACGAATTCTCCGCCGCCGTCAGCGAGGAACTCGCCGCCCTGTCGATGCCGAAAGCATCGGTGGCCTTCGAGATCTCCGAACGCGAACCCACCACCCACGGGGCCGACGAGGTGCGGCTGACCTTCGCCGCCCACGAATCCTCCCTCCCCGACGACATCGCGAAGATCGCCAGCGGCGGTGAGCTCTCCCGCGTCATGCTCGCCATCGAAGTCGTCCGAGCCGCCAGCGAATCCATCCCCACCTACGTCTTCGACGAAGTCGACGCCGGAGTCGGCGGCAAGGCGGCCGTGGAGATCGGCCGCCGCCTGGCCAAGCTCGCCCGGAATGCCCAGGTCATCGTCGTCACCCACCTGCCCCAGGTCGCCGCGTGGGCAGACACCCATGTGACCATCGTCAAGGACGATGACGCCGAGACCGTGCGCTCGGGTGTGGCGGAACTGACCGATTCCGAACGCGTCGTCGAACTCTCCCGGATGCTGGCAGGCATGGACGACTCCGCCTCGGCGAAGGCCCACGCGGCCGAACTGCTCGACAATGCACGGCAGGTCAAGGAGGCCGGCGTTGGCAGCAGATGAGACAATGAGCGGACCATGAAAGTGCGCAGACACCGTGAGAACCTCACCGCACCCACCCGGTCCGGTCCCGCCCCTGCCCGTCTGGACCGACGCACAAAGGATCTGACGAAGCGCCTGCAGGCCGGCGACATCGCCGTCATCAAACACTCCGATATCGACCGCATCTCCGCCGAAGCCCTCGTCGCGTGCCGGCCGGCAGCGGTGATCAACGCCGATAAATCGATCTCCGGCCGCTACCCGAATCTGGGCCCGAGTATCATCGTCGACGCCGGCATCCCCCTCATCGACGCCGCCGGAGCCGAGATCTTCGACACGGTCGACGAGAACGCCGAGATCTCCATCGACGGTGCCACCGTCTACGCGGGTGAGACCGAGGTGGCCACGGGCGTCCTGCAGACGGCCGAGTCGATCGCCGAGGACATGCACGCCGCCGAGGCGGGAATGAACTCCGTGCTCGTGGACTTCATCGACAACACGGTCGAATACATCCGCAAGGACTCCGACCTGCTCTCGGCCGAACTCGTCGTGCCCGAGGTGAAGACGACGTTCACCGACCGACATGTGCTCATCGTCGTCCGCGGATACCACTACAAGGAGGATCTGGCGATGCTGGCCTCCTATATCCGCGAATACCGGCCGCTGCTCATCGGCGTCGACGGCGGAGCCGACGCCATCATCGAAGCCGGCCACCGGCCGAACATGATCGTCGGCGACATGGACTCCGTGTCCGACACCGCCCTGACCTCGGGCGCCGAGATCGTCGTCCACGCCTACCGTGACGGCACGGCACCGGGCACCGAACGGGTCGAAGCCCTCGGAGTCGACTGCGTGGCCTTTGCGGCCTCGGGCACGAGCGAAGACATCGCCATGCTGCTCGCCGATGACAAAGGCGCCGAACTCATCGTCGCCGTCGGCACCCACGACACCGTCATGGAGTTCCTCGACAAGGGCCGCAAGGGCATGGCCTCGACCTTCATCACCCGCCTGCGCGTGGGATCGAAGCTCATCGACGCCAAGGGCGTGTCCCTGCTCTATCGGCAGCGCATCTCCAGCCTGCAGCTGGCCGTGCTCGTCGTCGCCGGGCTCGTCGCCCTCGGAGTGGCGATGACCGCGACCTCGGCCGGACAGACCTTCCTCGGCCTCATCGGCGCCCAACTCGACGGCCTCTTCGGCTGGTTCGGCTCCCTCTTCGGCGGCGACCCCGCAGCATCAACCGACTCCGTCGGCCTCATCCAAGGACTAGACCCGTGATTGATTTCCGCTACCACCTCGTCTCCCTCGTCTCGGTGTTCCTGGCGCTGGCCGTCGGCATCGTCCTCGGCGCGGGACCGCTGAAGGAACCGATCGGGGAGTCCCTGCAGAGCCAGGTCGACGCCCTGCGCACCGACCGCGACAACCTGCGTTCGGACCTCGACGCGGCCAAGGGCAATATCGACAAGCAGAACGAGTTCGTCACGGCCGCGGCCCCGGAACTCATCGGCGGCATCCTCGACGGGCGGGAAGTGAGCATCATCGCCGCCCCCGACGCGGACTCCGAACAGGTCGAAGAGGTCAGCAACCGGGTCAAGGAAGCCGACGGCACCATCGCCGGCGACGTCTCGTTCGTGCCGAACACACTCAGCCTCGAAGACTCCGCTGCGTTCCTCGAGACGCTGCGGACCCTCGTGCCCAGCCTGCCGAAGGACGATTCGACCGCGATCCGCGCCGCCCTCGTCATCGCCCTGACCGGTGATGCCTCGATGCTCGAGGACGAGGACAACCAGGCGGATGCGGGGAAGCAGGCGGCGAAGCTCTACGACGCCTTCGTCGAAGCCGACCGACTGCGCACCGACACGGACCACAAGACGACCTCGCTGTTCATCGTCATCGACGATGAGAACTCGACCCTGGCCGAGGATACCGAGCCCAGCCCGCAGAACTCCGACGACAAGGGCACCCGCACCCTCGTCACCGACTTCATCACCGCACTCACCGCCGAAGCCACCTCGGTGGTCGTCGCCGGCGACGCCGGATCAGCACAGAACGGACTCGTCAACGTGCTGCGGACGGAGAAGTCCCGCGCCAGCACGGTCGACGGACTCGGCCTCGGCGCCGGCCCCGTCATCACCGTCCGGGCCCTGGCCTCCGGAGAGGCTGGAAGCCATGGACACTTCGGATTCGCCGAGGACGCCGAAGGCATCCTGCCGGCCAAGACCGAAGAGACGTCGTCGGAGGACACGCAGAAGGGAGACGAGGAATGATCCGCTCCATCGTCAGCACCGCCGTCGCCGGGCTCGCCGGCTTCACCGCGACGAAGGCCGTGCTCGGATCGCGACTGCGAACCCACGACTCCGTGGTACGCACCAACCACGCCGGATACGACGTCTCACTCGCCGAAGGCCCCGCCGTCGCGACGGGACTGCTGGCCGGCAGCCTGCTCATCGAAGACTCCCGCCAGAAGGCTGCGACCCTGCTGGCCACGGCCGCGGCCGGCGGCCTCGGGGCGGTCGACGACTTCTGCGAATCCGGGTCCTCGAAGGGACTGCGCGGGCACCTGTCCGCGCTGGCCCGCGGTCAGATCACGACCGGGACGATCAAGATCACCGGCATCCCACTCGCCTCGATCGCCGCCGCCGCGATCCTGCGCAGCCGCACCCGCCCGACCGGGCTCTTCGGCTCCACCCACTCGACAGCCGACCGGCCCTGGTACGCAGCCGCCGCGGACATCGTCGTCACCGGGGGAGTGATCGCGGGTTCGGCGAACCTGTTCAACCTCCTCGATCTGCGTCCCGGTCGGGCGCTCAAGGCCGGAGCGCTGACCCTGGCATTGACCGACCACGACCGCCGCGTGTCCTGGGCACCTGCCGGGGCGATCGCCGGAGCCACAGCCGCGGCCTGGCCAGACGACCTCGCCGGTGATGCGATGCTCGGCGACACCGGCGCCAACGCCCTGGGCGCGGCGATCGGCGTGATCCTCGCCGAAACCGCCACCCCGGCACAGCGGCGCCTCATCCTCGCCGTCCTCGCCGGACTCACCCTGGCGAGTGAGAAAGTGTCCTTCACCTCCGTCATCGAATCGACCCCGGGTCTGCGGGAGATCGACTCGTTCGGCCGCGAGGTTCAGTGAACAAGCTCGTTCGAGTCCTCGCCGCCACGGCGCTGCTCGTATCGATCATCACCCTGCTGACCCGACTGGTCGGCTTCCTACGCTGGCTGGTGTTCTCGGCGACCGTCGGCGCCGGCACCGTCGGCACCGCCTACCAGAGCGCCAACCAGGTCCCGAACATCCTCTTCGAAGTCGTCGCCGGCGGGGCCCTGGCCGGAGCGGTCATCCCGCTGCTCGCGGTGCCGCTGGCCAGATCGGACCGAGAGACCGCCGGACGCATCGCCTCCGGCCTGCTGACCTGGGCGATCAGCGTGACGCTGCCGCTGTCGATCCTGCTGGCCGTCTTCGCCCCGCAGATCGCGAGGATCCTCGTCGATGAGCAGACGAGCGCCGCGGGAGTGCAGGCGACCGTCGAGCTGCTGCTCATGTTCTCCCCGCAGCTCGTCCTCTACGGAATCGGCGCCGTGCTCACCGGAGTCCTGCAGGCCCACCGCAAGTTCCTGTGGCCGGCGTTCGCCCCGCTGCTGTCCAGCCTCGTCGTCATCGGCAGCTATATCGCCTACAGCGTTGTGGGCGGCAGCGACGACACCTGGCAGTCCCACCTGGGCTGGCTCGGCTGGGGCACCACCGGCGGCGTCGCCGCCCTCGCCCTGCCGCTGGCCCTGCCGATGGCCTCGACCGGGCTGAAGCTGCGCCCCACCTTCTCCTTCCCACCCGGCGTCGCCCACCGTGCGCTGCGCCTGGCCGGAGCCGGAATGTCCGCCCTGCTCGCCCAGCAGGCCGCGGTGCTCGCGACCCTGAGCCTGGCGAACCATTCGGGCGGGGACGGCACGCTCGTGCTCTTCAGCTACATCAACGCCGTCTACCTCCTGCCCTACGCCGTGCTCGCCGTGACCGTGGCGACCGTGATCTTCCCGACCCTGTCGACCTGGGTGGGACGATCCACCGACCCCGAGGCGACCGCTGAGCGACGTGGACAGGCCGGGGTGCGACTGCGCTCGGTGACCTCGACGACGACGGCTCTCATCATCGCCATCGGCGGACTCGGCGCCGTCATCCTGCTCTCGGCGGCAGGGCCGCTGCAGACCTTCTTCATCGCCATCGACGCCGAAAGCGAATCCGCCGCCCCCTTCGACTCGATGGCGACGGCGATCATGGTCATGGCCTTGGCCGTGCCGGGCTGGTCCTTCGTCGCCTGGGGCACTCGCGTCTTCTACGCCCTCGAACGCTCCCGCCACTCGGCGGCCGCCACGACGACGGGGTGGATCCTCGTCATCGTCGGCATGTGTGGCGCCATCCTGGTCGCCGGTGCGAACGGGAACCCCGGGCTGACCCTCATCTGCATCTGCAGCGGCTATGTGCTGGGCATGACCGTGGCCGGAGTGTTCCTGCTCGTGAACATGCGCCGCGTCCTCGGTCCCACCGGACTCGCCTTCGTCGGGCGGCGGTCGCTGCTCGCGCTCGGGGCCGCCGTCGTCGCCGGCACCGCCGGAGTCGTGACCTCGCAGTGGCTCGGGGGACTCTTCGACAACTCCGCGAGCTCGGCCGTCATCGCGGGAATCATCGCCGCCCTCCTCGGCTGCGTGGTCTTCGGACTCATCGTGCTCGTCATCGACCGCGGATTCCTCGGCGAAGTCCGCCGTCTGCTGGCCGACCGCAATCGGGCCGGCGTCAACGACGAGACGACCGCGCACGCGACCGGCACGCTCACCACCGACCACGGACTCAGCAGCAGCGACCATGGATCCAGCCGCAGTGACTGTGGACCCCACGACACCGACAGGGAGGAAGACTCATGAGGATCGTCTTCGCCATCGGCACCTCGACCGGGGGAGTCGGCACCCATGTGCACGCACTCGCCCGTGACCTCGCCGCCGCCGGCCACGAGATCGGCGTCATCGGACCGGCCGCCACCGACGAACACTTCGGCTTCTCCCTGCTGCCCGGAGTCCGGTTCGGCGTCCTCGAACTCGGCACCGGAATCGGCGCCTCCGACGCCGCCCTCGTCCGCCGACAGCGCACACTCCTGCGCAGCTTCGCCCCGCAGATCGTCCACGCCCACGGCTTCCGGGCCGGGCTCATCACCCTGCTGACCCTGCGCACACTGAAGACCCGCCCGGCATTCGTCCTCAGCCTGCACAACCAGGCCAGCGGACAGGGACTGCGCGGTCGGGTCGAAACCCGGGTCGAGACGATGCTCGCCCGCGGAGCCGACCTCGTCCTCGGCGCCAGCACCGACCTCGTCGACCGTGCCCGCGAACTCGGCGCGCAGACCGCACGCTTCCTCCCGGCCGCCGCTCCCGAGGTGACTCAGGTGTCCGCCGAGGCGGCCGCCGCCACCCGTGCGGGACTGGCCGAGGAATTCGACTTCGACCCCGGGGCCCTCATCGTCCTCGCCGTCGGACGCGTCGCCAGACAGAAGAACTACCCGATGCTCGTGCGCGGCCTCGCCCGCCTCGGGGCGGGGGACCGGCAGGGTGAGATCGTCGCCCTCATCGCCGGTGCCGCCGACGATCAGGTGCTCGCCGACGTCCGCGCTCAGTACGCCGAGGCGGCAGCCGCCTCGGCGATTCCGGCCCTGCACTTCCTCGGACCCCGCGACGACGTCGCCGAACTCGCGGCCGCCGCGGACATCTACGCGCTCACCAGCGTCTGGGAGGCCCGGGCGCTGGTCCTCCAAGAGGCACTGATGGCCGGCAAGGCGATCGTGGCCACCGCCACCGGCGGCACCGCCGAACTCGTCGGCGACGCGGGGATGCTCATCGACCATGATGACGACGCCGCCTTCGCCGCAGCCGTGGCCGAACTCGCCGTCGATCCCGCCCGCCGCGCCGAACTCGGGACGAGAGCCCGGGCACGCGGAGCGGAGCTTCCCGCTGAGAGGGAAGTCGCCGAAGAACTCGCAGGTCTTTACACGGAACTCGTGTCTGCCCAGGTAGGCTAGAACCAGCGTCGAACGAAAGAAGAGGATGAGGAAATGAGCGAATCCGGCGAGGTCAACCCACTGAGCGCAGACACCAGGATTCTGCACGTGCTCGCCGACACCACCGGTCCCGTCGTCGAAGTGGCGAAGCTCGCCGTGCTCGGTCACCTCCGGGCCGGTTTCAAGGTCGCCGTCGCCGCACACCGGTCTCTGCTGGGGACCTTCGGCGTCCCGGAGGAGCTGGCCGGCGAATTCCGCGAGATCGAGCTCACCGCCCGTCGTCGACTCACGACCGCTGACCCCGGTTCCGCCTTCACCCTTCACAAGTACTACCAGCACGTCGACATCGTCCACGCACACGGACTGCATGCGGCGACGCTCGCCGGGCTGGCCTTCACCGGTCTGCCGGCACGACTGCACCCGAAGGTCGTCGCCACCGTCGAATCCTTCGACTCCGCGAACGTCATCGAGAAGACCGGAGCCGAGATCGTCGGCCGCACGGCCACCGCGGTCCTCGGCACGACCGAACCCGTCGTCGACTACTACGGCGGCCGCGTTCCGGTCGTCGAACGCGCCGAACTCGTCCACCCGGACATCGACGTCGACCTCACCGTGCGGACACCGCGGGCCGAGGTCCGCCGCGAACTCGGGCTGAGCGAAGGCACCTGGATGGTCGCCAGCCCCATCGCGCTGCGTGACCACACGGCCCTGGCGACCGTCCTCGACGCCGCCGACCAGATCAACCAGCGTCGCCGCGACCGCAAGGTCGTCTTCGTCCTCACCGGCACCGGCAAGGACCGCTCGACGATCTCGCGGGAATTCTCCGATCGCGGAGTCCTCGTGGCGCCGGCCGGCGACCTCGTCGATGTCGCGGCCGCCGCCGATGTCGTCATCGCCAGCGAAACCATGACGGGTCTGTCCCACGAAGACCTCATGCAGCTGTCGAAGCCGGCGGTCTTCATCGGCAGCGAACGCCGCGCCGGCATCTGGGGAGAGGCCGCGCAGGCCGTTCCCGCCGACGACACGGAAGCGCTGCTGCGTGAGATCAATCATCTTCTCGATGACCCGGCCGGACGCGGAACCTCCGCCGTGGCGGCGAAGAAGCGGGTCATCGACGTCAGCAACGGGGCGGCGATCTCGGAGACGCTGCTCGATCTGTATGCCGAGGTCGAAGCAGTCTCGGATTCGTGAGCCGGACTTTGATAGAATCAAATTCCGTGGTGAATCGAACTGGCCCTGGCGGCACACATACGGCAAAGCACATCTTCGTCACGGGAGGCGTCGCCTCCTCGTTGGGCAAGGGTCTGACGGCATCGAGCCTCGGCCATCTGCTCACTCAGCGCGGCCTCACCGTGGCCATGCAGAAGCTGGATCCCTACCTCAACGTGGATCCCGGCACCATGAACCCCTTCCAGCACGGTGAAGTCTTCGTCACCGAAGACGGCGCCGAGACCGACCTCGACATCGGCCACTACGAGCGCTTCCTCGACAATGACCTCGACGGTGCGGCGAATGTGACCACCGGTCAGGTCTACTCCTCGGTCATCGCGAAGGAACGCCGCGGCGCATACCTCGGCGACACCGTCCAGGTCATCCCGCACATCACCGACGAGATCAAGGCGCGGATGCGTGCTCAGGCCGAACGCCCCGAGGCGGACCGTCCCGATGTCATCATCACCGAGATCGGCGGCACCGTCGGCGATATCGAATCCCAGCCCTTCCTCGAGGCGGCCCGCCAGGTCCGTCACGACATCGGCCGGGACAACGTGTTCTTCATCCACGTCTCCCTCGTGCCCTACCTCGGGCCCTCCGGGGAGCTGAAGACGAAGCCGACCCAGCACTCGGTGGCCACCCTGCGCTCCATCGGCATCCAGCCCGATGCGATCGTGCTCCGCTCCGACCGTGAGCTGCCGGATTCGATCCGGGCGAA
The DNA here is from genome assembly GCF_000583215.1 of Brevibacterium sp. VCM10. NCBI lineage: Bacteria > Bacillati > Actinomycetota > Actinomycetes > Micrococcales > Brevibacteriaceae > Brevibacterium > Brevibacterium sp. VCM10. The sequence goes on along the minus strand of NZ_JAJB01000049.1, from coordinate 41,271 downwards.
GATCGCCGGAGCCTGCGACGTCGAGACCGACGCGGTCGTCTCCTGCGTCGACGCCCCGAGCATCTACGACATCCCGAAGGTCCTCCACGACGGCGGCCTCGACGTGTTCGTCATCCGCAGCCTCAACCTGCCCTTCCGCGACGTCGACTGGACGAAGTGGGACTGGGTACTCGAACGCGTGCACAACCCGTCCCGGGACGTCACCATCGGCATCGTCGGCAAGTACATCGACCTGCCCGACGCCTACCTCTCCGTCACCGAGGCCCTGCGCCACGGCGGCTTCGCCAACGACGCGAAGGTCAGGATCAAATGGATCCAGTCCGATGACTGCTCCACCGAAGCCGGCGCGGAAGCGGCCCTGTCCGGCCTCGACGCGATCTGCGTGCCCGGCGGCTTCGGCATCCGCGGCATCGAAGGCAAGCTCGGCGCACTCGAGTACACCCGCACCCACGGCATTCCGACCCTGGGCCTGTGCCTGGGTCTGCAGTGCATGGTCATCGAATACGCACGCAATGTCGCCGGACTCGAAGCCGCGTCGTCGTCCGAGTTCGATCCCGAGACCACGGTTCCGGTCATCGCGACCATGGCCGAGCAGCTCTCGATCGTCGAAGGCGAAGGCGACCTGGGCGGCACCATGCGCCTGGGCACCTACGAGGCGAAGCTCACCGAAGGCAGCGTCGTGGCCGGCGTGTACGGGGAGACGACGATCAGCGAACGGCACCGTCACCGCTACGAGGTCAACAACACCTACCGCGAGCAGATCGCCGAGGCGGGGCTCGAGTTCTCCGGAACCTCACCGAACGGTGAGCTCGTCGAATTCGTCGAGCTGCCTTCAGAGTCGCACCCGTTCTACGTCTCCACCCAGGCGCACCCCGAGCTGAAGTCGCGGCCGACCTCACCGCACCCGCTGTTCGCGGGTCTGGTCGCCGCCGCACTCGAGCGTCAGTGACCTTTGTCCATCCTCACAGCGAATGCCGTCGGCGCCAGCGCCGGCGGCATTCGCCGTTCCGTCACCGTCGAGTTCAGCACCAGTGAGTTCACCACCGTCGATTTCAGGGAGAGCGCCGATGAGCACAGACCATGAGATGAGCACAGACCATGAACAGCCCCTCGCCGACGAACCGGTGATCCCGCCGATCACCTCCGCCGAGGTCGTCTACGAAGGCGCGGTGTGGGACATCCGCAAGGAGACCTTCGACCTGCCCGAGGCCTCCGGGCTCGTCCGCGATCTCATGGCGCACACCGGGGCCGTCGGCATCGCCGTCGTCGACGAGCATCAGCGGATCCTGCTGGCCCAGCAGTACCGGCACCCCGTCCGCGCCCGATTGTGGGAGGTGCCTGCCGGTCTGCTCGACATCCCCGGCGAGGACCCGCTCGACGCGGCGAAGAGGGAACTTATCGAGGAAGCTGACCTCACGGCCGCACACTGGGACGTGCTCAGCGACTCCTGCCTGACCCCGGGCGGCAGCTCCGAGACGATGCGTCTCTACCTCGCCCGCGGGCTGTCCTACGTGCCCGAAGCCGACCGTCACGAACGGGGCGAGGAAGAGGCAGGGTTCCGCTTCGCCTGGGTCGGCATCGACGACGCACTCGAGGCCGTGGCCGACGGGCGGATCACCAACGCGATCGCCCAGCTGGCGATCTTCCAGGTCGACCGCGTGCTGCGCGCCGAAGCAGCGGGAGCACCGGTCAAACTGCGTGCCGTCGATGCGCCGAGGCGACTCGTCGACGGTCGCCCCGACTTCGGCCGCGGTGCCACCGTCGAGACCACCGGTTCGGCCATGGCCGAGACGACCGGTGCCGGTGACGGGAACTCACCGTCGACACAGACCGGCGCGGGCGAGGACTGAGACCCTATGGCTCGGCACGGCGCCGAACTGCTGCCGGAGGACCTTCCCGAGGACCTGCGGCGCGCATTCGGGTCCTATCTCGCCTCCCTGCGTTTCGAACGGGGACTGTCGATGAACTCGATCGACGCCTACGCCCGTGACCTCGCCCGATACGGAATCTGGCTGACCGACGACGGGGTGAGCCGCCTCGGCGACGTCGATCGACGGCAGGTGGAGAACTTCGCCCTCCACCTGCTCGATTCGGGACTGGCACCGCGGACCCGGGCACGCGCACTCGTTGCGGTGCGCCGATTCCACACCTTCGCACTGGGGGAGAACCTCGCGCCCACGGATCCGGCCTCCGAGGTCAGCCCACCGCAGGAAGGACTGCGGCTGCCCAAGGCCCTGGCGCTCGACGAGATCGAAGCGATGATCGCGACCACCGACGGTGAGGAACCCGTCCAGATCCGGGCCGCGGCCCTTCTCGAACTCCTCTACGCCACGGGGGCGCGCATCTCCGAAGCCGTGGGCGTCGACCTCGACGATCTCGACCTCGACTCCGGGCTCGTCCGGCTCTACGGAAAGGGCGGGAAGGAGAGGATCGTGCCCGTCGGATCCCACGCCGCCCGAGCCCTGGGGGCCTGGGTGTCGCGGGTGCGGCCGTCGATGGCGGCGAAAGCGAGATCCTCGGCTCCGGCCGGGGCCCTGTTCCTCAATGCCCGCGGCACCCGACTCTCCCGGGTCTCGGCATGGCAGATCGTCAAGGACGCCGGTGAAGCGGCGGCCATCGGCACCGAGGTGTCTCCGCATACCTTCCGGCACTCGTTCGCCACGCATCTGCTCGAGGGCGGAGCGGACATCCGCGTCGTCCAGGAGCTGCTCGGCCATGCCTCGGTGACGACGACGCAGATCTATACGAAAGTCTCCGAGGACACACTGCGGGAAGTGTACGCGACCTCGCACCCTCGGGCGCGGTAGGGTTGGACGCAGAGCAACGAAAGGTGGCCATCCGAGAGATGAATACGCAAGAGGCGTTGGATATCCCCCAACAGAAGTCGGCAGCAGGCGAGCCCCAGGACTTCCCGGAGCCGGCACCCCTGGCGTCGCACGGACCTGCCCGCATCATCGCGATGGTCAACCAGAAGGGCGGGGTCGGCAAGACCACCTCGTCGATCAACCTCGGTGCAGCCCTGGCCGCGTACGGCCGCAAGATGCTGCTCGTCGACTTCGACCCGCAGGGCGCACTGTCCGTCGGACTGGGACTCAACCCCTATGAACTCGACATCAGCATCTACAACCTGCTGATGAACCCGCGCCTGGACCCGCACGAAGTCATCGTGGGAACGGACTTCGACAACATCGACATCCTGCCGGCCAATATCGACCTCTCCGCCGCCGAAGTCCAGCTCGTCGGCGAGGTCGCCCGCGAGCAGGTGCTCGCCCGCGCCCTGTCGAAGGTCGCCGACGAATACGATGTCATCCTCATCGACTGCCAGCCCTCGCTGGGACTGCTCACCGTCAACGCCCTGACCGCCGCCCACGGCGTCGTCATCCCGCTCGAGACCGAGTTCTTCGCCCTGCGCGGTGTCGCCCTGCTCGTCGAGACCATCGAGAAGGTTCAGGACCGACTCAACCCCTCGCTCGAGGTCGACGGCATCCTCGCCACGATGTTCGACTCGCGGACCCTGCACTCGAAGGAAGTCATGTCGCGCGTGACCGAAGCCTTCGGCGACAAGGTCTTCGAGACCGTCATCAACCGCACTGTGAAGTTCCCCGACGCCTCCGTGGCCGCCGAACCGATCACGAGCTTCGCCCCGAAGCATGCCGGGTCCGAAGCCTACCGTCGACTGGCCCGGGAGCTCATCGCCCGCGGAGGCGCACCCTGAGCGACTCCGCAGTCCACGAGGAGGAGGCGGCCCCCGTTCCTACCGACGCCGACTCCGGCGATGACGCCGTGCAGGGCTTCCAGGTGCGGTTGGAGAACTTCACCGGACCCTTCGATCTGCTGCTCGGTCTGATCTCGAAACGTCGCCTCGACGTCACGGAGATCGCGCTGGCCGAGGTGACCGATGAGTTCATCGCCTACACCACCGAGCTCAAGGATCAGGCGAACCTCGCCGAGATCTCCCAGTTCCTCCTCGTCGCCGCGACCCTGCTCGACCTCAAGACGGCCCGGCTGCTGCCGCATGAAGAGGGAGAAGAGGTCCTCGACCTCGAGCTGCTCGAGGCCCGAGACCTCCTCTTCGCCCGGCTGCTGCAGTACAAGGCATACAAGTCCGTGTCCGGTTACCTGGCCGAGGCGATGGCCGCCGGTTCCAGCCGCGCCCCCCGCGATGTCGACCTCGAGCCCCAGTTCCAAGACGTGCTGCCGCCGCTGGAACTGAACATCGGACCCGGCGAACTGGCCGGAATCTTCGCCACCGTGCTCCAACGCGATCACACCCCGCCCAGCGTCGCCGTCGATCATATCCACTTGCCGCTCGTGAGCGTCTCCGAGCAGCGCGGGCATATCCTGTCCCTGCTGCGCGTCGGAGACGTCGACTTCCAGGACCTGCTCGAAACGGCCGAGAACACCCTGGTCGTCGTCGCGAGATTCCTCGCCCTGCTCGAACTGTTCAAGGTCGGCCTCTGCGACTTCGACCAGCCCGAACCCCTGGGGCGGCTGCTCATCCACCGGACCGAGATGAACGAAGACGGAGTCGACCTGCGCACCGAAGGCGACTGGAGCGGCGATGAAGAAGAAGTCGAAGAAGAAGAGGGGAGTGCGGAATGATCGATGACGAGATCCTCGCCGGCATCGAGGCCGTGCTCATGATCACCGATTCGGCCGTGACCGCCGCCGACCTCGCAGGCTCCCTCGGCCTCGACGAAGACACCGTCCTCGAAGCCATCCGCATCCTCAAAGCCGACTACGACGGGGATGAGGACCACCGCCAGCGCGGGTTCGAGATCCGTCACGTCGCCGGGGGTTTCCGCATCTTCTCCCGCGGCGACTACCACGAAGTCGTCAAGGACTTCCTCACCGCCGGGCAGAGTGCGAAACTCTCCCAAGCCGCACTCGAGACGCTTGCGGTCATCGCCTACCGGCAGCCGATCTCCCGGCCCCGCATCGCCGCCATCCGCGGAGTCAGCGTCGACGGTGTCATCCGCACTCTGCTGCTGCGCGGACTCATCGTCGAAGCCGGCAGGGAGGCGACCACCTCGGCGCTGCTCTATGCCACCACACGTACGTTCCTCGACACGATGGGCATGAACGCGATCGACGATCTGCCGGACATCGCCCCTTATCTGCCCGAAGACGCCGACGTCGCCGAACTCGGCGCGCAGGACACCGAGGTGCTCGCCGAGATCGACGGCGCCCTCGACGACGATTCCGACGACGATCTCGACGCCGATTCCGATTCGACCGCTGAGATGTCACGAGTCGCTGATTGATTTGAGAGAATGGATGTATGAGTCCCTACCGTGATCACCGCGCCCCCGGCGGGCGCCAGAACCGACCCAGCCGAAAACAACGCGCAGCGACGGCCAATCACGCCTCCAGCAGCGGCGGGTCGGGTGCCGGGCAGACATCGGACGCCCACGTCAGCGGGGGTGTGCGGCTGCAGAAAGTGCTCGCCGAGGCGGGTCTGGGATCACGTCGTACCTGTGAGCAGCTCATCGTCGACGGTCGCGTCGAGGTCGATGGCAGCATCGTCACCGAGCTGGGCACCCGGATCGACCCGGAAACGCAGTCCGTGTACGTGGACACAGTGAGAATTTCGACACAGACCAAGAAGGTCTACCTCGTGCTCAACAAGCCCGCAGGAGTCGTGTCGACCATGAGCGACCCAGAGGGCCGGCCCTGCCTGGCCGACTATGTGCGCAACAACAACGAGCGCCTCTTCCATGTCGGCCGTCTCGACACGGAGACCGAAGGCATCATCCTGCTCACCAACGACGGGGAGCTGAGCAACCGGCTGGCCCACCCGCGCTACGAGATTCCGAAGACCTACCTCGCGAAGGTCAAGGGCCAGCTGGCGAAGGACGCCGGAGCCATCCTCAAGGCCGGAATCGACCTCGAGGACGGCTTCGTCAAGGTCGATGATTTCAAGCTCGTCGATTCGACTCCCGGCAAGTCCGTCGTCGAACTCACCCTCCACTCCGGCCGCAACCGCGTCGTGCGCCGCCTGCTGGCCGAGATCGGCCACCCGGTGGAGCGCCTCGTGCGGCTGAAGTTCGGACCGATCGTCCTCGACGAGCAGAAGCAGGGCAAGATCCGCCCGCTGCGCTCCGACGAGGTCGGCGCACTGTTCGAGGCCGTCGGTCTGTGAGAGTCCATATCATCGGCACCGGCCTGCTCGGTGCCAGCCTGGGATTGGCGCTGAGTGCCCAGGGCCATCATGTGAGTCTCGAAGACACGTCGCCGACCGCGCAGCAGCTCGCCGCGGACCTCGGTGCCGGTCAGGTCGGTGCACCCGAACACCCGGACATCGTAGTCGTGGCCACCCCGCCCGACGTCGCCGCCCGCGTCATCGCCGCGGCCCTCGAGGACTACCCGAACGCCACGGTCACGGACGTCGCCAGCGTCAAGACCCGTCTGCTCGAAGCGGTGCGCGAACTGGTCACGGGCACTCAGCTCGATCGCTACATCGGCTGCCATCCGATGGCCGGACGGGAGAAGTCCGGGGCGATCGCCGCCCAATCGGACCTGTTCACGGCCCGACCCTGGGTGATCTGCTCGGACGAGGACACCCCGGCCGACCGCCTCGGCGAGGTCATCGCCATGGCCGAGGACACGGGCGCCTCCGTGCTCCACCTGGATCCGCGCATCCACGATGCCGCGGTCGCGAAGGTCTCGCACGTGCCGCAGATCGTCTCCTCCCTGGTCGCCTCGCAGCTGCGGCATGCGCCCTTGGAGGAGATCTCGCTGGCCGGACAGGGACTGCGCGATGTCACGCGCATCGCCGCCTCGGACCCGGGCCTGTGGACGCAGATCCTGACCGGCAACGCCGAGGAGGTCCGTTCCGTGCTCGTCGCTCTGCGCACCGAACTCGACGAGGTCATCGGCGCACTCGAACTCGGACCCGGGTCGACTGGACTGCTCGCCAAGGCGATCGCTTTGGGCAACGAAGGCCACGACCGGATTCCCGGCAAGCACGGGCAGCCGCCGACCACCTATGCTGTTGTCACGATCCTGGTTCCGGATACGCCCGGAATGCTGGCCCGGCTGTTCAAGGACATCGGCGACCTCGGCGTCAATGTCGAGGATTTCCGGATGGATCACGCCTCCGGTCGGAAACTGGGCATGGTCGACGTGTCCGTGGTCCCGGCCATCCAGCAGGAGCTGGAGATCGGATTGCTGTCGAAGGGATGGCAGATCCCCGAATCCGCCATCGAGAAAGAAGGAACTGCATGAGCGTCGTAGCCATTGACGGACCGTCCGGAGTGGGCAAGTCGAGCACCGCCAAGGAGGTGGCGCGTCGGCTGGGCTTCCAGTACCTGGACACCGGTGCGATGTACCGGGCGATGGCGTGGCTGTGCCTCAACCGCGGGGTCACCGACCCCGTCGACGTGCTCGAGCAGGTGCGCGGTGCGGATCTGGAGATCTCGCTGAGCCCCGACGAATTCTTCGTCTCCGTCGACGACATCGACGTCACCGAGGATATCCGCAGTGCGGACGTGTCCGCGAACGTGCAGACGGTCTCCGGCGTCGTCGACGCCCGCGAGGAGCTCATCGACATGCAGCGGGCCTATATCGCCGCCGCGCCCGAGGGCATCGTCGTCGAAGGCCGGGACATCACGACCGTGGTAGCCCCCGACGCCGATGTGCGCATCCTCATGACCGCCCGCGACGAGGTCCGTGTGGCCCGCCGGGCGAAGGAAGTGCACGGCAATGCCGACGCCGAGGCGATCGCCGCCACCCAAGACCTCGTCACGGGCCGTGACGCCAAGGACTCCGCCACGACGAGCTTCTTAGAGGCCGCCGACGGAGTGTTCACACTCGATACCAGCGACATCGACTTCGACCAGGTGGTCGAGACGGTGCTGCAGCTGGTGAAGGACTCACAATGAGCGAATCCGAATTCCATGAGACACCCGACGACGACCTCGTCGACCGTGTCGAGAGCATCAGCGACGAGGAGGCCGAGCAGCGGGCGACCGCGCTCGAGGCCGGACTCGAAAGCTATGAGCTCGAAGACGAGGACCGTGAGCTGCTGCGTGCCTACGGCTTCGACGACGACGAAGACGAGGCCCTCGGCGCCGCACCGGTGCTGGCCGTCGTCGGTCGCCCCAACGTCGGCAAGTCGACGCTGGTCAACCGCATCCTCGGCCGCCGCGAAGCCGTCGTCGAGGACGTTCCGGGAGTCACCCGTGACCGGGTGAGCTACCGGGCGGAATGGAACACGAAGGAGTTCACCCTCGTCGACACCGGCGGCTGGGATCAGGACTCGAAGGGCATGGCCTCGCGGATTGCGATCCAGTCCGAGGTCGCCGTGGACATGGCCGATGCCGTCCTGCTCGTCGTCGATGCCACGACCGGTCCGACCTCGACCGATGAGATGGTCGTGAAGATGCTGCGCCGGAAGAAGAAGCCGGTCCTGCTGGCCGCGAACAAGGTCGACGACGAACGCGGCGAACTCATGGCCGCCGAACTCTGGGGCTTGGGCCTCGGCCAGCCGTGGACCGTCTCGGCGCTGCACGGTCGGGGAGTCGCCGATCTGCTCGACGAAGTGCTGACGATCCTGCCCGAGGTCTCGGCCGTCGACACCCGTGTCGAAGAGGGCGGACCGCGTCGGGTGGCCCTCGTCGGTCGTCCGAATGTCGGCAAATCCTCCCTGCTCAACCAGCTCATCGGCACCGACCGGGTGCTCGTCGACAATGTCGCCGGCACCACTCGTGATCCCGTCGACGAGCTCATCGAGCTCGGTGGTAAGCAGTGGCGCTTCGTCGACACTGCCGGCATCCGTCGTCGTGCCCATCAGGCCAGCGGCGCCGACTTCTATGCCGCGCTGCGGACACAGACCGCACTGGAACGCGCCGAGGTGGCCCTCGTCCTCCTCGAAGTGCAGGAGCCGCTGAGCGAGCAGGACGTCCGTATCGTCACGACCGCCGTCGAGGCGGGACGCGCCGTGGTGCTGGCGTTCAACAAGTGGGATCTGCTCGATGACGAACGCCGCTTCTACCTCGAGCGGGAGATCGAACGGGACCTCGGACATGTGGCGTGGGCACCGCGCGTGAACATCTCGGCGAAGACCGGACGTCACGCGGAGAAGCTCGTGCCGGCGATGGAGACCGCTCTCGACGGCTGGGACACCCGCATTCCGACGGGACGGCTCAATGCGTTCCTCGGTGAACTCGTCGCAGCCAATCCGCACCCGGTGCGCGGTGGTAAGCAGCCGCGCATCCTCTTCGGCACTCAGGCGCAGTCGCGTCCGCCGAAGTTCGTGCTCTTCACCACCGGTTTCCTCGATCCCGGTTATCGTCGGTTCATCATCCGTCGTCTGCGCGAGACCTTCGGCTTCAAGGGCACCCCCATCGAGGTTTCGATGCGCATCCGTGAGAAGCGTCGGGGACGCTGAATGAACGAGGACGAGCAGACGAGTGCATCGGGCGCCGTTGACAGCGCGGCCGGATCTCCCGGCGATGCCGCACGCCCGGCCGAGTCTGCGCCGTCCTCACGACCGGTGCCCGGCGCGAATTCCGAGCCCGCGGGCCCTGCGTCGAACTCTGCGTCGGCCTCGAAGCCCGCAGGCGCGGACCCTGCGTCGGGGACGGCCGCACCGGCCGCCTCGGCGAGGAACGCTCCCGGTTCGGCCGCCTCGGTGGGGAACGCTCCCGGTTCGGCCGCCTCGGTGACGGTGGAACCTGGCTTCGCACCCGGCTCCGAACCCGGCATGGCAGGCGAGCCACGACCCTGGCATGCGCGGCCGCCGGCGCGAGCGCTGATGATCGCGGTGACGCTGGCGGGGCTGGCCTATGCGCTGATGTTCTTCCGCGGACTCCAGGACATCGTGGCCCCGGTGTTCCTCGCCCTGAACTTCTATATCGTCGTCTACCCGGTGCAGCGGCTGCTCACTCGGATCAAGGTGCCGCGGGCGATCGGGGCGTGTATCTCGGTCGTACTCGTGCTGTGCATGATCTTCGCGTTCTTCGGCCTCACCGCGTGGTCGGTCGCCGAGCTCGTCATCCTCATCCCCAGCTACAGCTACGAACTCGCCGCCACGTACCAGAACGCGCTGGCGCTGCTGTCGGACATCGGAGTGACGTCCTCGGTGATCCAGCAGCAGCTCTCCGGTTTCGATGTCCGTTCCGTGCTCGACGCCATCTACCCGCTGCTGACGAATCTGTCGTCGGTGGCAGGCCTGCTGACCACAGTCATCATGGCGGTGTTCTTCGTGGCGATGGATTCGATGGGCATCGACAAGCGGATGGCGATGCTGCTCGACGTCAAGCCGTCACTGTCGGCGTCGATCGGCGACTTCGCCAGCGGCGTCCGCCGCTACTGGGTGGTGGCGACGGTCTTCGGCCTCATCGTCGCATTCCTCGACGTCATCGCCCTGGCGATCATCGACGTCCCGCTCATCTGGGTGTGGGGTGTGCTCGCGTTCCTGACGAACTACATTCCGAACATCGGTTTCGTCATCGGTCTCATCCCGCCCGCTCTGCTGGCGCTGGTCGACAGCGGTTGGCAGTCGGCGCTGTGGGTGGTCATCGCCTACAGCGTGCTCAACTTCGTCATCCAGGCGATCATCCAACCGAAGTTCACCGGCGAGTCGGTGGGTGTGACCCCGCTGATCTCGTTCCTGTCCCTGCTGTTCTGGGTGTGGATCCTCGGCTGGCTCGGCGCCCTGCTGGCGCTGCCGGCGACCCTGCTGATCAAGGCCCTGCTGGTCGACGCTGACCCGAAGGCCAGGTGGGTCAATATCCTTCTCGCCTCCGATCCGGACACCGGACGCGCCGAACTGCTCAAGGGCCTGAAGAAGCATCAGGCTGCGCACTGACGAGTCAGCGGGGGCGGCGGAAGCGCTCGGCGGCTTCGGTCTGACGCTGCCCGCGGTCCGGTGAATCCCATATTCTCGCTTTTCCGGCCGCTTGTCGCCTCGAGCCCTCGCACTGTGACGGCAGAGTGGTTAGCATGAAGTATGGCGACACTACTGAATATCCATCCGGAGAACCCGCAGGACCGACTGATCGAGAAGGCCGCTGAGTCACTCAGGAACGGTGGCCTGATCGCCTATCCCACGGATTCCTGTTATGCCCTCGGCTGCGCCTTGGACAACAAGGACGGCATCGAGCGGATCACTCGCATCCGACAACTCGGTTCGAAGCACCATTTCACACTCATGTGCCACGACTTCGCCCAGCTGGGTCAGTTCGTCATCGTCGACAATTCCGACTTCCGTGCCATCAAGTCGATGACGCCGGGACCGTACACGTTCATCATGAAGGCGACGAAGGAAGTTCCGCGCCGGATGATGCACCCGAAGAAGCATTCGGTCGGAGCCCGGATCCCGCAGAACGTCACGGCACTCGCACTCGTCGAGGCGATGGGGGAGCCGATCCTGTCCTCGACGCTGCTGCTGCCCGACGATGAGGATCCGCTGACCCACGCCGAGGATGTCATGGACCAGCTCGGCAATGACCTCGACATCGTCATCGAGTCCGGAGTCCCCGGAGTCGTGCCGACCTCGGTCATCGACTTCACCGGCAAGTACCCAGAGGTGGCTCGCGTCGGAGCCGGAGACGTCTCGCGGTTCCTCGACGAGTGAGCCGGCAAGGTCGGTCGCACTGAGCTGGCCGGACTGCCGATTCACTGCTGATCACACGCCGGACCGACAGACCGGAACGAACCGGAAGACGAACTCAGCGAACTCTCGCCGAGGTGGCCGAGCCGCCTCGGCGAGATCTCATCCGCACCGGTGTCAGTCTCAACGGGTGGGCCCCGTGCGCCCGTCAGAGTCCGAGGTAGGCCGCCTGCACGTCAGGATTGTCGAGCAGCCGGGAGGCATCATCGGCGAGGACGATCCGCCCCTCGGCAAGGACGTATCCCCTGTGGGCGATTGCCAGTGATGCCTTCGCGTTCTGCTCACTGAGCAGAACTCCGATGCCGTTGCGATTGATCTGGGCGACCGACTCGAGGACCTGCTCGACGATGATGGGCGCCAGGCCCATCGACGGCTCATCCAAGATCAGCAGACTCGGATCCGACATCAGTGCTCGGCCGATCGCGACCATCTGCTGCTGCCCGCCCGACAGCGAGCCTGCCGGCTGTCTGGCCTTCTCCTTGAGGATCGGAAACATATCGAGCACGTCAGAGTAGATCTCTTCGGTACGAGAACCGTTCCGGTGAGGATATGACCCCAGACGCAGATTCTTCTCCACCGACATCTTCCCGAACAGGTGACGGCCCTCGGGGCAGTGCGCGATACCGGCCTTGACGATGGCATTCGCGCGTGCTCGATGCAGCGGCCGTCCCTCATAGGTGATCGAGCCGGTACGGACCCGCATCAGTCCGCTGATGGTCTTGAAGAGAGTCGTCTTGCCTGATCCGTTCGCGCCGAGGACCACGGTGAGCTCTCCGGGCCGCGCAGTGATGCTCACGCCGTGGAGCACATCGGCGGCATCGTATCCGGTGCTGACATTGTCGAGAGTGAGCATCAGTCCTCCTCCTGTGCTGTCGAACCGAGATAGGCACGGATGACATCCGGATTCGACTGGATCTCCGCCGGTGCACCGAGCGCCAGCTTCTGCCCGTGATCGAGGACGAGGATCGTGTCCGCGAGGTCCATGATCATCGTCATCTTGTGTTCGACGAGCAGGACGGAGACCCCTCGCTGCGGCAGGGAGCGGATGAGGTTGCCGAAGTCGACGGTCTCCTCTTCGGGGATGCCGCCGGCCGGTTCGTCGAGCAGCAGCAGCTCAGGCTCCGTGGCCAGTGCCATGGCCACTGCGGTGCGCTTCTGCACCTCCTGCGGAACATTGGACGCCAGATCGTGCCGATAGTCCGCGACTCCGCAGAACTCGAGAGCTTCCATCGCCTTGTCCTCGTTGATCCGTGATTCACGACGGTGGCGAGGAGTGTGGAAGACAGCGTCGAAGACAGTGGACTTCGAACGGACGATCCGACCGGCCAGGACGTTCTCCAACAGGGTGCTGTCGTCGAACAGATTCGTCGTCTGGAATGTGCGCGCGATACCGCCGGCCACCGTACGGTGCGGGGACGAATGAGTGATGTCGTCACCCTTGAAAGTGATGGTCCCCGCGGTGGGTCGATAGAAGCCATGGACGAGGTTGAACAGCGTCGACTTGCCTGCTCCGTTGGGACCGATGACAGCGGTGATCTGGCCCGCCTCGACGTCCAGGTCGACGTCCTTGACCGCATCGAGTCCGCCGAAGCGCTTACCGAGGTCTCGTATTTCCAGCATTGTCATTTCGTCTCCTCGGACGACGGGGTGCTTCCGGTCCGGCCGACACTCGAGTCGACTCCGTCGGCGACGCGCCGTGCGCGGTGGTCGCCCGTTCCGCCGGAGGTCGAAGCATCTGTCGATTCATGATCATCATCGGCACCGCGGGCAGCTTCGGCCCTGCGTCGTCGATTGCGTCTGTCGACGATACCGCCGAGGTAACCGACGATTCCCCGCGGTGCGAAGATCACGAGGGCGACAATGATGGGGCCCAGAACGATGAATCGATACGCCTGGAAGTCCTGGAACAGTTCGAACAGGAATGTCACGATCATGCTCCCGAGCAGGGGACCTGCGACAGTGCCCATTCCTCCGACGAGGATGAACATGAGGAATTCGAAGGTCTTGTCGATCGTCGCCGAATCGGGTCCGATGAAGCCGACCACGGATGCGTAGAGACCTCCGCCCATCCCTCCGAAGACAGCGGATGCCGCGAAGGCGAGCTGTTTGCTGAAGCCGACACGCACACCGATCGCATCCGCGAGATCTTCACTCGTTCTGATGGTCAGCAGCGTGCGGCCCACGCTCGAGCGCCGAATCGCGTACGTCGTGTAGACACAGACGAGCAGAACGGCGAAGACGAGGTAGAACATCGCAGTGGGCGATTCGAAGTCGATGAGTCCTCCGCCTTCGGGGAACTTCACATTGTTGACTCCGGAATGTGCATGAGTGACGGACTCCCAGCGGCTGATGACGAGGAAGATGATGAAGCCGATGGCCATGGTGAAGATGGCGAAGTATTCGTCCTTGGTCCGCAGCGCAATCAGCCCGCAGAGGTAGCCGATGACAGCGGTGCCGATCACGGACACGCAGAAGGCAGCCCAGAAGGACCAATCGTAGTCGGTGGTGAGCAGCCCCACCCCGTAGGCGCCGATGCCGAAGAATCCGCCTTGAGCCAGATTCAGCTGACCGGTGAAGCCGAGGATGATGTTGAGACCATAGACGGCGATCGCCGCACACATGCCTACGGTGATCACCCGCATCGTGTAGTTCTCCTGCCCGAACGCCAGGGGCGTGAGGCCGAGCAGGATGATGACGGCGATGGTGCCGATGATTCGAGGATTCTTCATGGAGTTCATCGCTGCACCGCCTTCGTGAACAGTCCGTTGGGCTTGATGGCCAGCACGGCCACGAGAACGACGAATGCCACGGCCTCGCCGACCGCTGAGGAGATGTAGGTCGCTGTCATCGTCTCGGCGATCGCGAGTGCGAAACCGCCGACGATGGCCCCCGGAAGAGATCCGAGTCCGCCGAGGATGATGATGGCGAACACCTTGAGGTTGAGGGCGTCTCCCATCGTCGGTGACAGGAGGTTGATCGGTGCGACGAGTCCCGCCGCGATGGTTGCGAGCACGGCGGACAGGCCCAGCGTCAGCATCGCGACCATCGACGGGTTGATGCCGACGAGCGACGCACCGACGCGATCCTGTTCGATCGCTTCGATCGTCTGACCGTGGATGGATCGTTTGATGAACCACGCCAGCAGCGCCAGCACGATCACAGCGGTGACGATGATGACGATGCGCTGCGCAGAGATCTCGGCGCCGAGTATTCGCAGCTCGCCGGTGATCGGAGTGTCCATGCGGCGGAAGTCGGCGCCCCAGATCGCTTGAGCCAGAGCCTGGAAGAAGAACATCGCACCGACTGCCGCAATCATGTGGTGAGTGTGCGGGGAGTTGCGCAAGGGGTGGAACACGAGACGTTCGAGCCCGACGCCGACGACGAAGAGCACGAGCGCCGCGATGCCGATCGCCGCGATATAGGGAACACCGACAGTTGTGAGGAAGAAGTAGGTGATGTAGGCGCCGAGCATATACAGCGCACCGTGAGCCAGGTTGGGAATGCGCAGCACTCCGAACACCAAGGTCAGACCGATCGCGGCCAGGCAGTAGACGCCGCCCAGCGCAAGGCCGTTGAAGAGCTGTTGGATGAAGAGGGTCATGATGAATCGGGTCCTCTGCAGGCATGAGTGCGGCCCGGGTGAGGCGCACGGACGCGCCTCACCCCTGGGAGATGCCGCTGACGGAGATTACTTGTCGTCGGATGCCTGTTCGATCGGCACCTTCGTGTACTCGCCGTCCTCATCGAGGAAAGTTGCCTCCAGGTCGGGGTTGAGGAGGTGCCCCTGCTCCGTGATCTCATCGGGGAAGCCATTGACTTTGTATTTGTCATCGACCTCCGGCAGTGCTTCACCGATGGCTTCCCTGATCTTCTCGGGGTCGTCCGTCGTGCCTGCAACCTCCATCGCCTTGGCGATGATTGCAATCCCTTGGTAGTTCAGTGCCGTTTCGCTGGTCGGGACCTTCTTCTCTCCGGCCTTCTCGGCGAACTTCTTCAGGAAGTCTTCGGTGCCCGGATCCTGATATTCGGAGACGGGCAGAACTCCGACCGAGTTCTTGAGATTGTCGAGCTCCGTCACCGTCGCCATCTCATCCAGTTTCGCCTGGTCCATGACGAGGAAGCTGCCTTCGAAGCCCTGCTTGCGAGCTTCTTCCATGATCAGAGCGGTCGGTTGGGATGGTCCGCCGACGAAGATCGCGTCGGGCTTCTCGGCCAGGGCTTTCGAGACAGGGCCCGCGAAATCGGACACAGTGGCGTAGTCGATGCTGTTGTCTCCGCCGACCTTTCCGCCGGCTTCGCTCCATGCGTCCTTGATCGACTTGGTCCACTGCTGCCCGTACTCACTCTGAGTTCCGAGCAGAGCGAGCTTCTTGCCTCCGTGCTCCATGGCAGTCTCGGAGAATTCCTCAGCATAGGATTCGAAATTCGGAGGGATCATCATCGTCAGGGGGTTGTCCGCCTGCACGATCGCGGGATCGGACGTGTACGCAGAGATGAGGAAGTTCGACCTGCCGCTGTTGATCTGCTGAATCGCCTTGATTGCTCCGGCGTTCGGGGAGACGACCACAGGGGCCTTGTCCTGGTCGGCCAACCGCTGAGCATTGCTCGCGGCGGTGGACGGTGCGTATTTGTCGTCGAGGGACTTCAGCTCCAGAGTCACGGGTTCGCCATCGACCTCGACCCCGTCTGCGTTGAGATCGTCGATGGCCATTTCGAGGCCGATCTTCACGTTCTCACCGTATGCGGCGCCTCCTCCGCTGAGGGGTCCGGTGTAGCCGATGACGACTGAGTCGCCCTCACCCGAGCCACTACCACCGCCGCCGCACGCGGTGGCGGTCAAGGCGATGGCACCCATGATTGCGGCTGCCGATAGTCTGCGGCGGCGACTTCGCGAGACAGAGTTCATCTTTTCTCCTTCGAAAAGCTCTTGGAACACGTTTGCTCCACACGTTTCCCGAGCCGTCGTCAGTGACCGTGCTCGGAGTCGTCGTCAATCCGTAGTGGACTTCGACTGATGTGAACACTTCCAAATCACTCTGGTGAAGTCAATGGTTTTGAGCTAGATTTTTGAACGTTCGATAATCTTCGGGATCGGATGTGGCCCGGAGGGCATAAGACGAGGTCGGGCGACTTGTGCGCAGAAACGTCGGGAGATGTTTCGGGGCGCTGACGCGTTCGAGGCGGCTCTCTGTCTGAAAGGTGAGCAAACAATCGTTCAGTGGCGGATCTGGTCTACAGTGGGCATAGCTGCATGCGAGATCTGTGTCACATCAGGTCCGATGCGGACGCGAACCGCAGTTGATGACTCGGTTCCCTTCGGCAATGACGCAACATCATCTTTAGGAGCGTGTTCATGACTCGTACAGCAATCGTCACCGGTGGAGGCCGCGGCATCGGAGCCGCCATCGCCAAGCGACTCGGAGCCGACGGACTCAAGGTCGCCGTTCTCGATATGGGTCCGACCGACGAGACCGTTGCCGCCATCAAGGGCGCCGGCGGCGAAGCTCTCGGCCTCGAGGCCGACGTCTCCGACGAGGACTCGGTCGATGCCGCGGTCAAGCAGGTTGCCGAGACACTCGGCGCGCCGACCGTCCTGGTCAACAATGCCGGTATTCTGCGCGACAACCTCCTGTTCAAGATGACGTACGAGGAGTTCAACAAGGTCCTCTCCGTCCATCTCGGCGGAGCTTTCCTCATGGCGCGGGCCGTGCAGTCCTACATGGTCGACGAGAAGTTCGGCCGCATCATCTCGATGTCGTCCACTTCGGCGCAGGGCAATCGCGGCCAGACGAACTACTCCGCCGCCAAGGCCGGTATCCAGGGCATCACGAAGACCTGGGCGATCGAGCTCGGCAAGTTCGGCATCACCGCGAACGCCATTGCTCCCGGCTTCATCGAAACCGACATGACCAAGGCCACCGCCGAGCGCGTGGGGATGGGGTTCGACGACTTCGTCGAAGCTTCGGTCAAGCAGATCCCCGTGGCCCGTTCCGGAAAGCCCGAGGATATCGCTCACACGGCATCGTTCCTCGCCTCCGAGGGAGCCGGTTTCGTCTCCGGTCAGGTCATCTACGTTGCCGGCGGTCCGAAGGACTGATCGCCGCCGTCCTCGCGACGGGTTCACGAACATCTTCGAAAGGTGAGAACTATGAGAGAAGCAGTCATTGTGTCGACGGCCCGCACGCCGATCGGCAAGGCCTACCGTGGTGCCTTCAATGACACCCAGGCTCAGGAGCTGGCCGGCCACGCGATCAGACACGCCGTGGAACGGGCCGGCCTCGAAGGAGGCGAGGTCGAAGACGTCGTCTTCGGTGCCGCTCTGCAGCAGGGCAGCCAAGGTACGAATGTCGCTCGGCAGGCGGCACTGCGTGCGGGACTTCCTGTCACGGTTCCCGGAATGTCGATCGACCGGCAGTGCTCGTCCGGGCTGATGGGCATCACCACCGCGGCGAAGCAGGTCCTCTTCGACGGCCAGGAGATCGCCGTCGGCGGTGGCGTGGAGTCGGTGTCGCTGGTCCAGAACGACAAGATGAACATGTTCCGGGCCAAGGATCCGTGGCTCGAAGAGCGCGTCCCGGGCATCTACTACCCGATGCTGGCGACCGCCGAGGTCGTTGCCGAACGCTACGGTGTCAGCCGTGAGGCGCAGGACGAGTATTCTCTGTCCTCGCAGCAGCGCACCGCCGCCGCTCAGGAAGCCGGTCGGTTCGACGACGAGATCGTGCCTCTGCCGACGACGAAGGTCGTCGTCGACAAGGAGACGAAGGAGACCTCGCGTCAGGATGTGCTTCTCGAAGCCGACGAGGGCAATCGGCCGTCGACGACGCTCGACAGCCTCGCCGGACTCAACCCGGTTCTCGAGCCCGGTGTGGCGTCGAAGGTTCCGAGCATCACCGCCGGCAACGCCTCTCAGCTCTCTGATGGAGCCTCCGCTTCGGTGGTCATGTCGAGCGAAGAGGCCAGCCGTCGCGGGCTCGAACCGTTGGGGGTCTATCGCGGCATGGCCGTGGCCGGGTGCGAGCCGGACGAGATGGGCATCGGACCTGTGTTCGCCATTCCGAAGCTGCTGAAGACCCATGGTCTGTCGATCGATGACATCGGGCTGTGGGAGCTCAACGAGGCGTTCGCTGTTCAGGCGCTGTACTGCCGCGACCGGCTCGGCATCGACCCGGAGAAATACAACGTCGACGGCGGCGGCATCTCTGTGGGGCACCCCTACGGAATGACCGGTGCCCGGCTTGTCGGACACGCCCTCATCGAGGGACGCCGTCGCGGAGTGAAGTACGTCGTCGTCACGATGTGCATCGGCGGGGGACAGGGAGCTGCCGGACTGTTCGAAGTCTGCTGAGGCATTCCCTCGGCAGCTGCGCAAGAGCGAAGGGCCGACGATATTCGAGTCGATTCTGACCGGATGTCGTCGGCCCTTTCTGCGTTGACCAACGGTGTGGATGCCGACTTCTCGCCGGTGGTGTGCCGACTTCTCGCCGGTGGACTGCCGACAGTGAGCCGTCAGCGGTCGTGAAGTCGTCGTAGTCGGACGTCAACGAAGGCTCACCGCGCAGGACACCTTTCAGAATGGTGGAGGTTCGCCGGAGTCCCAGAACCAATCGCGCAGCTCCGGGCCGTCCTCGTCTTCTGGCAGGGCGCCGGACGGTCCGCCGGTTCTGCTCGGCGCAGACACCGGTGTGAATGCGCAGAGATCCCCGGCAACGAGTTCCCTCCAGCCGGGGGTGCCTTCGGCTGCCGCCGGTTCAGGGCATTCCCGCGCCCGTTTCCGATCGCCGGGAGCCGGGTGCTTCTCATCTGCACCGCCGCTCTGGGCCGTCGACGGCTCGGTGCCAGATCCCCGCTCAATGGCAGAGTCACGCTCAGCGCCAGTATGACTTTCTGGCGTTGGCGCATGGTCGTGGGCAGATGGATCCTCTGTGCTCGACTGCTCCACTGTGACTGCTCGGCACTGTCGTGCGAGGCCACTGCCGAATCGTTCGAGGAACAGTCGGGCATGCTCGACGCTGATGGGGTTGTCCGGTGAGACGACCTCCGCGGTGACACCCGTGCGGAAGACATACTCCAAGTGGCCGGGTTCGGTCATCCGCACGTCGAAATTGCCGTTGGTCTTCTGCTGGTGGTGCGCCTTGCAGAGACAGTGGAGATTGCCGAACCGAGTGAGTCCGCCCTGGGTAGGGTCGGAGTGATTGAACGGGTCAATGTGATCGACCTCTGTCACCTCAGCTGGTTGAGTGCAGCCGGGGAATGTGCACGTCGCAAACTGAGCAACAAGTGTCTTGCGCACGCTGTTGGGAATCGCGTAGGACGTTGCCTTCGCGTCGACAGGTGTCCCGGTCGCCGGGTCGGTGAGCAACCTGGTCCATGTGGTGGAGTAGCCGGCGACCCGTCGTGCCATGTCGGCAGGGATCGGCGACCCGTTTGGAAGCATACCCGCCAGATCGCACACCTCACCTGAGGTCAGCGGTACGTCAGAGCCTGTGGGCTCTGCTCTTGGGGTGATCGGGGGTGTTGGTGACTCGGTGGGAAGCGGCGGATCTGAGGCTTCCCCGGTCAGTGGTGGTGCACCTGGGGGATCGCTGCTCGGCGGCGGTGCACCCGGGGGATCCGTGGGCCGCAGCGGAGGATTGCCGTCTTCCGACTGGAATTGGCTGAGCAGCGTCAGCAGAGGAACGGTGACGAATGTGCTGGCCTGATTCGCCAGCCAATACTCGCTGGTCGGCATGTCCAGGAGGAATTCGAAGCTGATGCGGCGCTCGCCGGCATCGAGGATGGGATTGCCGAATGCGTCGACAGCGCCTGCTGGTGCAGACTCGGAGCCCTCGGCGACGGGGCGAGCTCCACTGGCACGCGAGCCGATGAGAGTCGAAAGTGATTCGGCCGCGTCAGGATCCGTCGTGCTGTTGCTGCTGAGGATGGCTTCGAGCAGCTGGGACTCGAACGTGCGTCCTGCCGGAGTGATCGGCGCCTTGGGGCGGGATTCGCTCTGTGCTGTGGCCCCCGAATCGGCCGACGCGGCTTGCGTCGGTGCCTCGTAACCGTTCTTGTCCATGTCGTCGAATACCCGCTCGATGTAATCGAGCAGGGCCTCGCCTTCGTGCATCGGGGTGCCGTCGGGGCCGGCGAAGAGGCCATCGAGGGAGAAGTCGGAACTCGTCGACGAGCCGTCTGCGTCATTGGTGCTGATGATGCGCAGCTTCAGCTGAGGACGCGTGCGCGTGAGGATGTCGAACATCAGGGCAGAGATCGACCGTTCCTCATCGAAGCAGTCCCCTGCCTTGAGCTGGCTCGTGAACGCACTCGTATTGTTCTTATGCACTGCCCGGCAGAAGGCATCGAGCCTCCTGAAGCAGGCCTGAAGTTCCGGAGCGGGACCGGTCAGAGTGAGGTAGGCAGTTCCGTCGTCGCCGGTGCTGAAGTCGACCCGACGCCGCAGCGATACGCTCTTCAACGTATCCTCGGCCGGCTGAAGCGCGGCGATCTTCAGCGCGACCGAACGTTTGAACGTCTCGATCGTGATGTCGGCGCGCCTGTGAGCCAGATAGTCGTCGAGCGCAGGCAGATGCTCGAAGTGCAGGTCTCGGCACGCGCGGGTCACACAATCGACATGCTCGATCGTGAAGTCTCCATCCAGGCAGCGTTTGAGGAATCGCGGCAGCCCGTGCGCCAGCGTCATCGACGACGTCATGTGCTGGAGCGATCTGCTCGTGGTCGCACCGAGCAGGGTCGAGTACACGCCAGCCTCAGTCGGCTCGATATTGCTGCGCAGCCAGGCGAAGAAGGTCATTTCCGGGTCAAAGCCTGGAAAGTCAGGCAGCAGAGCAGGATCGGACAGGAACTCCTCGGCCAACTTCCGGACTCGACGGAGACGGCGACCGGCGGCACGGTCCTTCTTCGGCCCAGCGCTGATGCCGATCTTCGTGCCCGATTCGGTTTCGACCTGAGCGACAGCTTGTGTCCACGCCAGATTCTCTCGGTTGGTCCAGGTTCTGCGCGTGGAGAAGAGGTCGTCGGAAGGGAGGTCGACTGCGCAGATCTTCTGGTCGATGGCGTCGCAGTCGTGGCTTCGGTGCGAGGCGACGGCACCGTCGGTTGCTTGGGTCTGAGCCTTCTTCTCGCCGAGGGCAGCAGATGTTCTGGCGGTTTCAGGCGAGGAGTGACGGGTACAGGTCTCGGTGAATGATGCGAACTCATAGACTGCGTCGGGATGGCATCCCAGGAGGCCGAGAGCATAGGCAACATCCTGTGCAACGGCACGGCTGGTGGCGACCATGGAGTGGATCTGCGCGAGGCTGCTCTGCGTATAGGCATCGAGCAGGTCGACGAGGTCACTGTCTTCGGCCTCTTCCATGCGACGCCCGTGCGCACGACGGAACTGGGACAGGGTCCGACTGTCCGCCTCTGCTGAGGGAGCGGCAGGCAGGAGCGACGTCCGTCCGTCGTTGTCTCCGATGTCCTTCATCGGTGTCTCACCTCTCCACGCCTCTGTGGAAGTCGCTCGTCGGGAAATCGCCTATCTCAATTATATGATCTGCAGGTACATATTGATGTCACAATACGATTACAAATCGAACAAAAGACGATTATAGATCGACCGTGACCTATTCATTCTCATCCTCGGCGATGCTGCTCTGTTTGTCCTCCGACTCTACAGTTCGGCACTGACACGACAGTGCGATCGAGGTGAGCCCGCCTTCCCGCAGGGGCGCTCCTCGGCGCTCGGGCACGCCTTCGCACAGGGGCGGTCCTCGGAACCATTCGGCCCACCTTCGCGCAGGGGCGATCCGCGGCACTCGGGCCCAGCGAAACCGGTTCGCTAGAATCGGGGACGTGGCAGCGATCGACAAAGACATTCTCCGTTTGGCTCTTCCCGCACTCGGAGCCCTGATCGCCGAACCCATCTTCCTGCTCACGGACACGGCCATGGTCGGCCACCTCGGTGCCGGTGCATTGGGATCGCTGGCGATCGGCTCCACGATCCTGCAGACGGTGCTCGGTCTGATGATCTTCCTCGCCTATGCCACCACACCGCGTGTGGCCAAACGGATGGGATCGGGGGACCGACCGGGCGCGATCACGGCCGGGTTCGACGGAATCTGGCTGGCACTGGGCACGTCCATCCTGCTCATCATCGTCGGGCTGCCCCTGCTGAAAACTGCGATCGAGGCGTTCGACCCGGATCCGGCGATCACGGAGGGCGCACACTCCTACCTGGCGATCTCGTGGTGGGGGCTGCCATTCATGCTCATGGTCATCGCGGCCACCGGACTGCTGCGCGGACTCCAAGACACGAAGACCCCGCTGGTCGTCGCCGCTGCCGGGTGCATCGCCAATATCGGCCTCAACGCCTTCTTCATCTACGGGGTCGGTATGGGGGTCGCGGGATCGGCGATGGGCACGGTTCTCGCGCAGGCCGGAATGTGCGCGGTCTACCTCACCATCTCCGTCCGCGCGGCCCGCCGCCTCCACGCCGGCATCCGCCCCGACTGGACCGGCGTGTTCACTTCGGCGAAGACGTCCGGGTGGCTGCTGGTGCGCAATGCCTCGCTGCGTGCCGCACTCATCCTGCTCGTCTTCCTGGCCACGGCGATGGGCACGACGGACCTCGCCGCGATCCAAGTCGCTCAGAGCATCTTCTTCGCACTCGCGCTCGCCCTCGACTCTTTGGCCATCGCCGGCCAGGCGATGATCGGCCTCGAGCTGGGCGCGAAGAACACCTCGGCGGTCGCTGCGATCAACCGCCGCCTGTGCCTGTGGGGGATCGTCTTCGGCATCGTCGTCGGCGTCGTCCTGTTCGCCGGGTCCGGGATCATCCCCCGTGCCTTCGCCTCCGACCCCGCCGTGGTGTCGGCGCTGGCCGCCCTCCTGCCGATCCTGGCACTGAGCATGCCGATCGCAGGCTTTGTCTTCGTCCTCGACGGCGTGCTGATGGGAGCCGAGGACGCGAGATACCTGGCTCTGGCACAATTGGTCGCTGTGATCGGATACGCGATTCTGCTCATCCCGATCATCAGCATCTGGCCGGGAGCACCCGGGCTCTGGGCCGGCTTCTGCATCGGATTCGTCGGTTTCCGCGCCCTGACCCTGGGCTGGCGAGTACGCAACCGGGCGTGGATCGAACGCGCCGTCGAGAAAGGAATCTCATGAACGCTGCCCACACTGACGCTCATGATTCGCAGAACACCTCCGCTGACTCGCAGAACACTTCCGCTGATTCGCGGGACACCCCCGCCGAGGCGGTCGCGGCCTCCCTGCGCGGTCGGATCCGTCCGCTTGCCGCCGAGACCGATGACGAGACCTTCCTGCCGTTCCTCGATCTGTGCTTCAACTGGTCGATGGACAGACCCCGAATCGAGCTCGAGGACCTCCGCCACCGCAGCGATGCCGTCTTCTACTACCGCGGCTGGGGACGCGAGGGAGATATCGCCGTCGCCGCACACGCCGAAGCCGATGCGCAGTCGCCGATCGTCGGACTTGCGTGGGTGCGTCTGGCAGATATCGAGGACGTCATCGGGAAAGCCGATGAGCGGGTGGGCGGAGACTTCGCCTCTGCCCTGGACAAGAGCGGCACCGAGGTGGTCCGCAGCGAAGTCGTACCCGACGGCGATGCCGGGGCGACGGCTGAGGCCCAGCGCGATGCGGAGGCCCAGCGCGATGCGGAGGCCGGGGCCGGCCCCGAAACCGGTCAGGGCGGTCAGGCCGACGACTCAACTGCCGAGCCGACCGGCTCCGAGCCAGCAGCCGCCGATCTGACGCCGTCGGATGAACAGGCGCCGTCGGATGAACAGATGCCCTTCACCGGCTATGGCTGGGTGGCGGCGGACATCCCCGAACTCTCGATGGCAGTGCTGCCCGACCACCAGGGGCAGGGCATCGGCGGAGCACTTCTCGACACGGTCTGCGCGCTGGCCCGGATGAGCGGCTTCCCTGCGGTCAGTCTGTCAGTCGAAGACGGCAATGGGGCGGCGAAGCTCTACGCCGACCACGGATTCGAGCCCGTCGGACGCAACGGCGACTCGGACGTGCTCGTCCGCAAGCTCGGCTGAGGCGCAGCCGGCCCCGCCCGAAGCAGGCGGGCCTCGGCTGAGGCGCAGTCAGCCCCTGACCTTTCTACGGAAGCTCCGGAACCCCTCCACGGAAGCTCGGGAAGTTCGAGCTCGTCGAGCCAAGGACGGACCACCTCGGCGATGGCACGCTCTGTCGACTCGGAGAAGCAGCGGATGAACTCCTCGGTGCTCACCGACGAATGACGGTACCGCTTCGTCCACTCGCCGACGGCGGCGAAGAAGTCCGCATCACCGAGCTCGCGTCGCAGAGCATGCAGGCACAGGGCGCCGCGCTTGTACACGCGGTCGTCGAACATGTCCGGCCCGCCCGGGTCGCCGAGCAGAATATCCTGCGGCTGAGCGGACAGCTCCTCCCACCACTGCCTGGCACGTTCATCGGCACTCGCCCGCCCGGACTCCTCCGACCACAGCCATTCCGCGTAGCAGGCGAAGCCCTCGTTGAGCCAGATGTCGCGCCAGCGTGACGGGGTGAGCGAGTTTCCGAACCACTGGTGCGCCATCTCGTGGGCGACGAGGCGCTCGGCCTCCCACTCGGGACCCAGATGATTGGGTACGAGCACTGACAGGGGCTGCGACTCGAGCGGAATCTCGAGCACGTCATCGGTCACGACCACGTCGTAGACGTCGAACGGGTAGGGGCCGACCCAGGGAACCGCCGCCGGCGGTGAAGAAGTCCGTATCGCTGCCCGGACGGGCACCGAGGACCGCGGCCCACTGCTGCCCGACCCACTCCGTGTCCTGGTCGAAGACCTCATCGGATCCGGCCGCCTCGGTGCCCGCGTCGAGCGGCCAGGGCAGGGCATTGCGGTCGACCTTGCCGGAGGTCTTCGTGGGCAGGTCCGCGACGAGAGCCAGACGGGGAACGAGCGCGGCCGGCAGTTCGTCGCGCAGCCGCGCCTCCCAATCGGGAAGGTCGGCCTCGCCGGCACCGGCACCGGGGGCGAGATAGCCGATGAGGACGTCCGTGCCGGCCGCGGTCTTCTTCACCGCGGCCGCGGCTCCCTCGACACCGGGCAGGGCCTGCAGGGCGGCATCGATCTCGCCGAGTTCGATGCGCCTGCCGCCGAGCTTGATCTGCTCATCGGCACGGCCGACGAAGATGAGCCCGGCCGGATCGTTGACGACGAGGTCGCCGGACCGGTACGCCCGGTCCCAGCCGAGGCTCGGCATGGGGGCGAACTTCTCGGCGTCCTTCGCCGGATCGAGGTAGCGGGCCAGTCCGACCCCGCCGATGATGAGTTCGCCGGTCTCGCCTGCGGCGACGGGTACTCCCGCGGCATCGACGACGGCGAGGTCCCAGCCCTTGAGGGGCAGGCCGATGCGCACCGGCTCGGACCCGTCGAGCATGGCCGCACAGGCGACGACGGTCGCCTCGGTGGGGCCATAGGTGTTCCACACCTCGCGGTCGTCGTCGCGCAGCCGGCGGCCGAGCTCGGGCGGGCAGGCCTCTCCGCCGAAGATGAGGAGGCGGACGTTGTCGAGACTCTCCGCCGGCCACAGTGCGGCCAGGGTCGGCACGGTCGAGACGACGGTGATCTGCCGCGATGACAGCCACGGACCCAGATCCATCCCGGACTTCACCAGTGCACGTGGGGCCGGGACCAAGCACGCGCCGCGCCTCCACGCCAGCCACATCTCCTCACAGCTGGCGTCGAAGGCCACGGATAGTCCGGCCAGCACGCGATCGCCGGATCCCAGCGGCTCCTCGACACAGAACAGGGCCGCCTCCGCGTCGACGAAGGCCGCCGCCGAACGGTGAGTGACGGCAACGCCCTTCGGGGTGCCCGTCGATCCGGAGGTGAAGATCACCCAGCAGTCGTCATCGGGAGTGGGCGACCGCAGCTCCGAGCGATCGAGGGGCCCGCGGTCGGTGCGGGATTCGATGTGTGGTCCGGCGGTGATCACCCCGGTCACGGCCGCCTCGGCGAAGACGGTGCGCGCGCGTTCATCCGGGTCGTCGACATCGACGGGAACGTAGGCCGCGCCGAGCATGAGCGTGGACAGTATCGCCAGGTACAGGTCCACGGACCCCGAGGGGACACGGATGCCGACCTTGTCCCCGGGCCCGATTCCGGCAGCGGCCATCTCCAGGGCGAGATCGCGGATCGCGGTGATGAGCTCAGAGTAGCTGAGCACCCGAGCGCCGTCGTCGAGGGCAGGCTGATCGGGATGAGCAGCGGCCGACTCGAGGAGGACGTCGATGAGGGTGCGGTCCTCACGGGGACGTACGGGGGATGGGAACTGCGGTGCGTATTCACCTGTCTTCCGGGGCGATCGGGCGCTGACTGGTGCCGGGGCGACCGGCACCGCCGGTGAACGTAGCCGATGAAGGTGTCGCGGACGTGAACTCGGGTCGGGACGCCTCATGTGCGCGTTCCGGTTCAGCGGTCCGATCCTATCGTCAGCGTTCTCGTGATCAGCGTGCAGATCGTCACGGAGCGGTCGTCCGTGATAGATGTGAGTAGACGACCGTCCACGGTCGACCAGCTGACTTTCAATGATGAGGAGCACGCCCATGGTCACAGTACTCACCCACGCTACAGTCTTCGACGGAACCCGCTTCCTGCCCGGCACCCGGGACGTCGTCGTCGACGGAGGTCGGATCGCCGCGGTGACCGAAGGAGGGCAGGGCTCGCACAACGCCGGAGACAACCACATCGACTGCACGGGACAGACGATCATTCCCGGAGTCATCGACTGCCACGTCCACCTCACGAGCTCCGGCGCGGCAGCCACCTCGAACTTCCACGATCCGTTCTCGCTGCAGTTCTATAACTCGGTGAAGAATATGGAAGCCACCCTCAAGGGCGGAGTGACGACCGTGCGCGACGCCGGCGGCACCGATCTCGGCGCGAAAGTCGCCGTCGAGACCGGTGTGGTGCGCGGTCCGCGACTGACGATCGCCGTGAACATCATGTCCCAGACCGGCGGGCACGGGGACTTCCACCTCGTCTCCGGAGCCGAATCCCCGTTCCTGGCCCCGCACCCGGGCCGGCCGTCGGGAGTCGCCGACGGACTCGAAGAGGTGCAGAAGAAGGCCCGGGAGCTGCTGCGGGCCGGGGCCGACCACATCAAGATCTGTTCGACCGGGGGAGTGCTGTCCCCGCGGGACGACCCGCGGCACTCGCAGTTCACAGAAGCCGAGATCTCCGTCATCGTCGCCGAGGCGGCCGCCCAAGGTGCCCATGTGATGTCCCACGCGCAGGGCGCACCGGGAATCAAGAACGCCGTGCGCGCCGGGGTGCGGTCGATCGAACACGGCATCTACCTCGACAACGAAGCCATCGACCTCATGCGTGAGCACGGCACCTACCTCGTCCCGACCCTGCAGGCTCCGCAGGCCGTCATCAAGGCCGCCGATGCCGGGGCCGGTCTGCCCGCCTCCGTCGTGGACAAAGCCCGTCGCGTCGTCGACGCCCACCAGGAGTCGATCGCCCGGGCCCACGAGGCGGGAGTCCCGATCGCCCTGGGCACCGATGCCGGAGTCGGCCCACACGGGCAGAACCTCGAAGAGATCAGCCTGCTGGCCGAGGTGGGACTGTCGACGACGGAGGCGCTCGCCGCCGGAACGTCCGTGGCGGCCCGGCTGCTCGACGACGATCAGGCCGGGCGGATCAGCGAGGGCGGACCGGCCGACCTCGTCGTCGTGGACGGTGACCTGCGCACAGCCGACGTCCGCGGAATCGAGGACCGGGTCAACTCCGTCTACCTCGACGGTGCGCTCGTCTGAGCGGTTGACCGACGAGCATCGTCGCCGAGGATCGCCGACGAGCAACGTCGCCGAGGCGGTACCCCCGGATCGTCCGGCTGCGAGGGCACAGCCGCCTCGGCGAGTGAGATCGGAGCCGCCTCGGCGAGTGAGATCGGTCTCGACCGAATGTTCAGTGAGGCAAACCTAACCTCATGAGGCTATGATGGGAGCGACCGATCCATCAGTCCGCAGCACGTCACTGCGGCGAGAACGCCCGGAGGGAGGAGTGGCCCGCACCGATGAATCCGCTCGACTGGTCGTTCCCGATCGCCGTGACCTGGCTGATCATGTTCGGCATCATCATCTGCCGCGCCGGCGGCACCTTCCTGCTCGGTCGCTTCGCACGCAGGGGAATCCGCCGATTCGCCCGGGTCGAGAGGATCATGGCCGGGCCCAAATACCGCCGCGCCGAGGACACGATCGACCGCTTCGGGGCTCCCGTCGTGGCACTGAGCTTCCTCACCGTCGGGCTGCAGACGGTGGTCAACCTCGCGGCCGGAACCACGGGGATGCGTTACCGCCGCTACATCCCGGCGCTCGTCGTGGGCGGATCGCTGTGGGCGCTCATCTACTCGACCGTCGGGTTCCTCGGCTTCACAGCGGTGGCGCGGGCCTACCGGGCCGAACCTGGACTGACCGTCGGGCTGGGACTCGTGTTCGTCATCGCGATCATCGGTCTGCTCATCGGACTGCGCAGGGACCGCGACCCCGCCGAAGAGTCGACCACCGCCTCGGCGAACTGACGGGCCTTCGCCCGCAGCCGGCGGCGAACTGGCGGGCCTTCGCCGGCAGCTGGCGGCCGACTGAAGGCCCTTGGTCCGACTGAAGGTCCGTGGTCCGCAGTTCTCGGTGTCCGTGTGGCAGGCCGTGATCCGAAACAGTGTACGAATTCAGTAAAGTGGGACAGCGTCAGGGTCGATGGGACGAGTCTGCTCGTCGACAGTGAGTGAAGGAGTCCCCGGATGGTCGTGGCCTGGTGGAGCATCATTCCGTTCGTTCTGCTTCTCGGATGCATCGCGGTGCTCCCGCTCATCCCGGCTACGGAGACGATCTGGGACCGCAACCTCGTCAAGCTCATCGTCGCCCTCGTCCTCGGCGTGCCGATCGCCGTGTGGTTCCTGCTCAGCGGGGAGTCGGCGACCGTCATCCACGCGCTGCTCGAGTACTTCCAATTCATCATGCTCATCGGCAGCCTCTTCGTCGCCTCGGGCGGGATCTTCCTCGTCGGC
The DNA here is from genome assembly GCF_000583215.1 of Brevibacterium sp. VCM10. Classification (NCBI taxonomy): domain Bacteria; kingdom Bacillati; phylum Actinomycetota; class Actinomycetes; order Micrococcales; family Brevibacteriaceae; genus Brevibacterium; species Brevibacterium sp. VCM10. The sequence goes on along the minus strand of NZ_JAJB01000049.1, from coordinate 11,601 downwards.
GACATCAAGGCGACACCGCGGAACAACACGATCTTCCTCGCCGTCGGCGGTGTGCTCGCCTCGTTCATCGGCACCACGGGCGCGGCGATGCTGCTCATCCGCCCGATCCTCAACACGAACCAGGACCGCAGGCACCGCACCCACACGGTCATCTTTACGATCTTCATCGTCGCGAACTGCGGTGGTCTGCTCACACCGCTGGGCGATCCGCCGCTGTTCCTCGGCATGCTGCGTGGGGTCCCCTTCGAATGGACGTTCGGGCTGTGGCCGTACTGGCTGTTCGTCAATGCTCTGCTGCTCATCAGCTACTTCGCCCTCGATACGAAGATGTATGCGAAGGAACCGGTCGAGGCCCTGGCCAAGGACGCCGAGCATGCGACGAAAATCAGCCTGCGCGGTGCCAGCGGTCTGCTGTTCCTGGCGATCATCATCGTCGCCGTCGCGTTCATCCCCTCGGTCGACCTGCACGCGATCGACACAGGACATGCGAGTGCTTCGGACTTCGTGCCGTGGCGCGAGCTGGTCATGCTCGTGTCCGCGGCGACATCGTTCCTCCTCGGTGATCGCGGTGCCCGGTTCAACCTCAACAAGTTCACGTGGACGCCGATCCTCGAGGTCGGAGCGCTCTTCATCGGCATCTTCCTCACGATGATGCCGGCCCTGGCCTACCTCGGCCAGGTCGCCCACAAGATCCCGCTGGGCGAGATCTCCCTATTTGTCTTCACCGGCGGTCTCTCCTCCGTCCTCGACAACGCCCCGACCTATGTCACCTTCTTCGAGATGGCCGCTCAGGTGCCGGGCGAACCGCGAGTGGCGGGAGTGTCCGAGACGCTGCTCATCGCGGTCTCGCTCGGTGCCGTCATGGGCGGGGCCATCACCTACATCGGCAACGGGCCGAACTTCATGGTCAAATCCGTCGCGGATTCGGCGAACGTGGCGATGCCGAGCTTCGGCGGCTATGTGTGGTGGTCGCTGCGCCGCCTCGTCCCGATCCTCGCCTCGATGGTGCTCGTCTTCATGACCGACTCGCTGTGGTGGAGCCTGCTCGGAGTCCTTCTCGCGCTCGTGATCCTCGGACAGGCCGGGCGAGACCTGCGCGCAGCGACCATCGTCGAGACAGAATGAGGGCCGCGGCCGGAGTCGGGCTCTACTTCACCGGCAACGGGGCCGTCTTCGCGGCTCTCCTGCCGTGGTATCCGCTGCTGGTCGACCGACTCGGGCTGAGTTCCTGGCAGTTCGGCCTTGTCGTCGCCTGCTTCGCCGTCGGGTCGCTGCTGTCCTCGGCCCTGCCTGCCGCGCTCATCACCCGGTTCGGAGCCCATCGAGTCGTCATCGGAGGGACTGTGATGCTCGGTGCGGCCGCCTGCGCGACGGTCTGGTCGGTCAATGGCGTGATGATGGCGATGTGTCTGCTCCTGCTGGGTTGCTGCGATGCGATCGTCGACGTCGCGCAGAACGTCGTCGGCATCTCCGTCCAGGAGAGATCAGGCCGCACGATCCTGTCATCGATGCATGCGCTGTGGAGTCTCGGCGGACTGCTCAGCGGAGCCGCTGCGACCGCGGCCGCCAGCTCCGGCGCCGACATGCGGGCGTGGCTGGCGCTCATCGGCGTCACGACCGTGCTCGTCACCCTCGTGGGACGGCGCCTCATCGGCGGCTCTGCCTCACCGAGGCGGATCGCCGGCTCCGATGCCGATTCGGCGAGTGGGAGCGAAACGGACTCCCGTACTGCCGAGCAGAGCGGCTCCGGTCTCGACGGTGGGAGACGCGGCGGAGACGGGGCGGCGGGCCGCTCGAAGCGAGCGATCATGGCGGCGGCGCTGCCGCTGGCGATCGTAGCGATCTGCGGCGCCGCGGTCGAAGACATTGCGAACAACTGGGCGGGGCTGGCCGCGGTCGAGCTCGCGGACGTTCCGGCCGCCTCGGCGGGGATCGCCTTCAGCATCGTCATCGGCAGCCAATGCCTCGGACGATTCAGTGGAGACGTGCTCGTGGCGAAGTTCGGGGCCGGCCGGATCGCGCGCCTCGGGGGCGGACTCATCGCCGTGGGCGGGGTCGGCGTCATCGCGGCCCAGGAGCCGATTCTGCTGCTCGTCGCGATGGGGGCGCTCGGATTCGGCTCGGCGACGCTCGTGCCCGGTGCGCTCGGCGCCGCCGGTCGACTGCCCGGCGTCGGGCGGGCCGGGGGAGTGACGCTGGTGAACTGGCTGATGCGAGTCGGCTACCTCGGCACGAGTCCGCTGGTCGGGGTCGTCGCCGCAGGAGCCGGACTGCGATGGGGTCTGGGCGTCCTCGTGCTCATCGGCATCGTGACGATGGTCTTCGCGCACCGCCTGGGCGTGAGAAGCGATGAACGATGATCTTCTCAGGCAACGAAAAACGTGCCGCTCCTTCGTATGGACGAAGTGGCGGCACATTCTCTCAGAAGCGGGTGGTGACCCTGGTGGTCGGGCTAGCGGGATTTGAACCCACGACCTCTTCACCCCCAGTGAAGCGCGCTACCAAGCTGCGCCATAGCCCGTTACCGTACTCCCTCGTGGGCAACGAGGACTAGCTTATACCGATCGGGGGTCAACTGCCAAAACCGCGTTCCGTGACCTTCGAAAAACAGGTATCATCCCAGGTGGATACCGAAGAAGCGGGACATGCAGTGGCCTGTCAGGCTGACTCGGTAACATTTCCGTTTCGTGATTGTTATGAACGTGGCTCAGGCGGCTATGCTTGGTACACCGACAAACTAGAGGAGTCGACATGGCAGATCTGGATTATCCAGTATCTTTGCGGTACTCACGCGACCACGAGTGGGTTGCGACCACGGAAGACAACGCAGTAGTCCGTGTGGGTATCACTGATTTCGCCCAGGAACAGCTGGGTGACGTCGTCTATGTCGACCTGCCTGAAGCCGGGGATTCGGTCACCGCAGGGGAGTCCTGTGGTGAAGTCGAGAGCACGAAGAGTGTCTCCGACCTGATCGCACCTGTGTCGGGGACCGTCACCGACGTCAACGACTCGCTCGACGATTCACCTGAGACCGTGAACTCGTCGCCCTTCGAGGACGGGTGGATGTATCTCGTCGAACTCAGTGACCCCGCACAGCTCGAATCGCTGATGGACAGCGAAGCGTACGAAGAGCTCATTCAGAGCGAGGAGGCGTAATGTCGCAGAATCACGATCAGAATCGTCCGACCCCCTCGCAGCCCTGGTATGACAACGGGCAGGTCCCGCAGTCGAAGAAGTTCCCTTTCGGAGCCGGCAACGGCGGTGACGAGTCGGCGACTCGGATGAACCCTCAGGTCGACCAGAACGGCCAGGGGAACACCCCGCCCGTTACGCAGCAGCCGGCTGACGGAGCCCCGCAGGCGCCGCAGTACGGCAACGGACAGCACTACGGGGGCACCCCGCAGGGCGGACAGCACTACGGCGGCACCCCGCAGGCCGGGCAGAACTATGGTGCGTCCCAGCCGGCCAACCAGCCCTATGCCGGACAGGGACAGGGCAGCCAGGGCCAGCCCCAATATCAGCCTCAGCAGAATCAGTATCCGCCGCAGAACTTCGGCCAGCCGCAATCCGGCCAGCCCCAGGGCAGCCAAGGTCAGCAGCAGTACGGAAACCAGCCGCAGCAGGGCGGCCAGCCGCAGTACGGCTCGAACGGCGCCGGCCAGTACGGTCAGTTCGATCCCAACCAGCAGCAGGGCAGCCAGCCCGGCCCCGGCCAGTACGGTCAGCCCCAGTCCGGTCAGCCACAGGGTGCGCCGTCGGGCGGCGGTCAGGATCCGATGAATGATTCGGGCAGCCAGCAGTTCCAGGGAATCCTGGATCCGCATACCGGTGAGATCCACCCGGTGCCCGACCTCGAAGGTCTGCAGGACGCCGATGCTCTGCTCGTCGTCGTCTCCGGGCCGGACTCCGGTTCGCAGATTCTGCTCGACACCGATGTGGTCACGGTGGGCCGCAGCCCGAACGCCGACATCTTCCTCGATGACGTCACCGTCTCGCGCAAGCATGCCGAGTTCATCCGTACGCCCAGCGGTTTCACGCTGCGCGACACGGGCTCGCTCAACGGCACCTATGTGGGGCGTCAGCTCATCGACTCCATCGACCTGCAGAACGGAGCCGATGTGCAGATCGGCAAGTTCCGAATGATCTTCCAGCAGCGTCCGCGCTCCTGACCGGGGGATGATGTCAAAAGTCGAAGTCGAGGTTGTCGGCGTCCGCATCGAAATGCCAGCCAACCAGCCGATTCTGCTGCTCAAGGCCAGCGAACCTGCCTACTACCTGCCGATCTGGGTCGGTGCGATCGAGGCCAATGCGCTGTCGATCGCGCAGCGGGGGCTGACCCCGCCGCGCCCCATGTCGCATGCTCTGCTGCTCGACGTCCTCGAGAAGTACGACGCCGAGCTGCAGGATGTGACGATCACCGGCAAGGACGGTCAGATCTTCCTGGCCGAGCTGCACACGAACGACGGGAAGTCGATCTCCGCGCGCCCCTCGGACGCGGTGACTCTGGCGCTGACAGCGCACTGCCCCGTCTTCGTCGAAACACAACTGCTTGAAGAGTCCGGAATCGAAGCCCCCGAGGCCGATGAAGAGGAAGTCGCACAGTTCAGAGACTTCCTCGACAACGTCTCGGCCGAGGATTTCGAGACCGGTACCGAAAACCCATGAAAGTGAAACAGTGAGTCTCCACACCGATCCGGTCCTGTCCAACAGAGAAATCGCCGCTGCCGGCCACGACAATCTCCGCGGTCTCGACGACTGGCGAGAGATGGATCCGAAGCAGCAGCCGACGTATCTCGACAGTGCCGCACTCGACGAGGTGCTCACCGACCTGCGCAGCTCTCCTCCGCTGGTCTTCGCCGGTGAGGCCGATGTGCTCAAGCAGCGGATCGCCGCCGCCTCACGCGGTGAGGCCTTCGTGCTGGCCGGAGGAGACTGCGCCGAATCCTTCGACGGCGCCCAGGCGGACAAGATCCGGGCCCGAGTCCAGACGGTTCTGCAGATGGCGGCCGTGCTCACCTACGGCGGTTCGATGCCCGTGGTGAAGATCGGCCGGATGGCCGGTCAGTTCGCGAAGCCGCGTTCGGCCGATACGGAGACCCGCGAGGGGGTCACCCTGCCGTCGTTCCGCGGCGATATCGTCAACGGCTACGAGTTCACCGAGGAATCCCGCCGTCACGATCCGGAGCGTCTGCTCAAGGCGTACCACATCTCCGCCTCCACGCTGAATCTCATCCGTGCGTTCACCCAGGGCGGCTTCGCCGATCTGCGGTTCGTCCACGATTGGAACCGCGGTTTCCTCGCCTCGAATCCCGGCTACCAGCGCTACGAGCAGACCGCTGCCGAGATCGATCGTGCCATCCGCTTCATGGATGCCTGCGGAGCCGACTTCGACGCGCTCAAGACCACCGAGTTCTACGCCGCCCACGAGGCGCTGCTGCTCGAATACGAACGGGCACTGACCCGCATCGACTCGCGCACCGGTGAAGCCTACGACGTCTCCGGCCACTTCCTGTGGATCGGTGAGCGCACCCGCGAGATCGACGGTGCCCACGTCGACTTCCTGTCGAAGGTGCGCAACCCCATCGGCGTCAAGCTCGGGCCGACGGCCACGGCAGACGACGCTCTGGCGCTGGCGGAGAAGCTCGATCCGGACGCCGAGCCGGGCCGCCTGACCTTCGTCACCCGCATGGGTGCCGGCCAGATCGGTGAGTCGCTGCCGGCTCTGCTGTCGGGAATCGGCGACCGCCTGCCGCACGTGACCTGGGTCTGCGACCCGATGCACGGCAATACGATCACTTCGAACACCGGGTACAAGACCCGTCGCTTCGAAGACGTCATGGCCGAGGTCGAGGGATTCTTCACCGCCCATGCCGATGCGGGCACGATCCCCGGTGGTCTGCACATCGAACTCACCGGTGATGACGTCACCGAGATCATGGGCGGAGCCACGGAGATCGACGACGAAGGTCTGCGTCGCCGCTATGAGACCCTCGTCGACCCGCGTCTCAACCACGATCAGTCGCTGGAGATGGCCTTCCAGGTCGCCGAATACCTGACTCGCCGGAAGTAACGGCCACAGCTGACACAATGCCGGGGGCTGCGCAGAGATTCTGCGCAGCCCCCGGCATCTCTGTGGCCACGCGTTCGGCCGACGGGAATCGTCGTCCGACTGATCGTCGTGCCTGACCGACGAGTCCGATGTGGCTCAGTCGTCCTTCTTCTCGTCCTCGGACTTCGTGTCCGCCGAATCGTCCTTCTTGTCATCCTTCGAATCGGAGTCGTCCGTCTTCTCCTTGCCCTTGGAGACGCGGACGATGATGAGCGAATTCGCCGGCTTCGCCTCGGTGCTCTTCGGGTACTGAGAGACGACCTTGCCCTTGGGCACGTCGTCGGAGAACACCTCGTCCTTGCCGACGCGGAATCCGCGCTTGGCCAAGGTCGCATAGGCAGCGTCGAAGGTCAGCCCCTCGACGTTGGGAACCGGGATCGGAGCGACGCCCTTGGACACGACCAGGTCGATCTTCTCGCCCTTCGACAGCTTCGTCCCGGCTTTCTGCGACGCCGAGATGACGGTGTCCTCGGCGACCGTGTCGCTGTACTCCTCCTCGACCTTGCCGACGGCGAGGTTGACCTTCTGCAGCGCGTCCTCTGCTTCGTCGCGGCTCATGCCTGGGAGCTTCGGCACAGCGAACTTCTCCTCACCTTTGGACACGACGACCGTGACGGATGAGTCGGGGGCGAGCTCTGCACCGCTGACGGGTTCGGTGCCGATGACCGTACCGGCGGGCACCTTGTCGTCGAAGACCTCCTTGGGCTCGGCCCTGAGGTCGTTGTCCTCCAACCGCGAGGTGACCTCGTCCACGGGTTTGCCGGCGAGTTCGCCGGGGACGATGGAGGTCGGTGCCGGCAGGTTCGCGATGACGAACCAGGCGACCAGAGCGAGAACCGCGACGACGGCGACGAGTCCCGTCAGCACGCGACGTCGGCGACGTCGGACAGGGGACTGACTCGCCGAGGCGGCCGCGGAGCCGGCGACGACCGCAGCCGGGCCACGCCGATCGGATTCCGAATCCTCCGATTCCTGCTCGGCCTCGGAGTCGTCTCGATCACCGGAATCGTCCGAGTCGGCAGGCTCGTCGGCAACGGCGGAGTCCGCAGCATCGGAGTCGGGGGAGTCGGCGGTGGCGCCGACTCCGGCTGCTGCCGCTGCGGCACCGCCACCGACGGCTCCGGCCGCAGTCATGGCAGGCGCTGCGGCGGCATCGTCCGGGTCGTCGTCTCCTTCGTCGGGATCGGTGTCACCGGTGTCCGCCTCGGCGTCGTCCTCTTCTTCGCCTTCGAGATACGGGATCTCGTCGGTGCGGGAGCGCTTCTCCTTCGGCACTTCCTCGCCGAGATCGATGCTCGCGGTGAGCATGGGAGAATGCTCACCGGCCGAGACCTGCGGATCTCCGAGGTCGAGCTCGGCCTCGGTCATCTCCGCACGTGCTTCGGCCAACGCCAGTCGGAACTCGGCGGCATCGGCAGGGCGGTCCTCGGGATCTTTCGACGTCGCCCACAGCACGAGCGCGTCCAGGCGCGGGCTCAGGCGGGCAACGACCTCCGACGGCGGCGGAACCGTGTCGTGGACGTGCCGGTAGGCGACCTGGATCGGCACATCGTCGGTGTAGGGCTGAGCGCCGGTGAGCATCTCGTAGAACATGATGCCGACCGTGTACAGGTCGGTGCGGGCATCGGCTCCGGCCCGGGTGACGAGCTCAGGTGCAACATAGCCGACGGTGCCGATGAGGGTCTTCGTCGTCGTCGCCGTGGTCACGGCGCGCGCCAGACCGAAGTCGGCGAGCTTGACCTGTCCATCGGTGCCCAGCAGCACATTGTCGGGTTTGAGGTCACGGTGGATGATGCCCGTCGAATGCACAGCCTCGAGTGCGGCGAGGATCGCGTCGAGAACGACGATCGCCTGTCTGGGGGTGAAGCTGCCGCGGTGCTTGAGCTCACGGCGCAGCGTCACCGACGGCAGGTACTCCATGACGAGGTAGACGATATCGCCGTCGCGGGCCTGATCATGGATGGCCACGAGGTTCGGGTGGGTGAGGCGACCGGCGTTGATGGCCTCCCGGCGGAAGCGTTCGACGAAGGTGTCATCGGAGATGAGGTGTTCGTGCATGACCTTGATCGCGATCTCACGGTCGAGACGCAGGTCGGTGCCGCGGTAGACCATGGCCATGCCGCCGCGGGCGATCTTGGCATCGATGCGGTATCGGTCGTTGAGCACCGTGCCGATGAGGGGATCTCGGCGGGCTGTCACAGGGCCTCCTGCAGACGTGCACGCTGCAGCTGGACACCGCGGACGAAGGCCTTCGTCTCCGGCAGCAGTCCGTCGGCGCGAACCGAGCGCAGGTCCTGGTAGTAGCCGGCGATGGCTTCGTTCTCCGACTCGGCGGTTTCCATCAGCCAGCCGAGGATGACGGTGCCGGCGACGATATTGTCTTCGATGTCGAGCAGATCGAGTCCGCGGCCGACGATATCGGACGCCCAGCGACCGGAACGGGGAGTGATCTGCATGATGCCGATCGCATTGCCGGCCGAGACGGTCGTGTGCTGGAAACCGGATTCGGCAGCGGCGACGGCCTGCATGAGGGCAGGATCGGCACCGAGCTCGGCGGCCAGCGAGGCGACGAGCAGCTTCGCCTGCGCCGGTGCCGGATGGCGACGGTGCAGCAGGGTGTATTTGTTCAGCCGTGCCGCGTGGAGCACCGCGGGGCGGATGCCCTCGACCTGCGCGCCGGCGGCGACGCGGGGGATGTCACGCGGGGCTTCGGGTGCGGTGCGACGCGGGCGCGCCGTCGACGGGCGCAACAGGAGGAGTTCACCGACCGTGATGAGCGAGTCATCGCCCATGGCGTTTGCCCGCCGCAGGGTTGCCGGAGAGATTCCGTGGCGCGCGGCGATTCCCTGCAGGGTCTCACCGGGGGCGACGACGTGCGAGGGATCATCATCGGGCAGATCGTTCTTCTCCGGCAGAGACAGAACCTGCCCTTGGTGAAGGTTCTGACGCGGCGAGATGCGGTTGAGTTCGGCCAGTGCGGGTACGGAGACGCCGTGTTTGCTGGCCACCGCGTAGAGGGTGTCGCCCTGCTTGACCTTGTAGGTGCGGCCGCCGTGGGAGACGGGCACGGTCGCACTCGCGGTCCCCGAGATCCACTGTGGGCCGGTGCTGGCAGCCGTGTCCGCGTCGTCATCGGAGTCGTGGTCGGATTCGGTGGTGGGGGCCACCTCGGTGGGGGATTCGTTTTCGGGGTCGACCCGTTCGGCTCCTGGGATCGGACCGGTCGAATTCACCTTCGATGCGGCGCGGATGTCAGGAGCGGCGGTGACGGGCCTGTGCCGTCGCGGTCGTGTCATCTGTCACCTGTTGACTTCATGTCGAATGGGGGAAGCTGCGATTCCCAGCCTAACGAGTGGGCGGGCTCGACCCGAGCATTCGGCGCCGCATGGCGGGGTGTTTCTGCCGAATATTGCTACGCTTGGGGGCGTGAATACCGAAGAACTCGTTCAGGACTGGGCCCCGCTGCCCGACATCGCAGAACTCACCGGGCTCGGCATCTCCCAGGTACGGAGGCTGCTCGAAGACGGCGCCATCTGCGGAATCAAGATCGGCGATCCGAAGGTTCTGCGGGTCCCGTTGGCCTTCTTCGTCGACGGTGAGGTCGTCAAACCGCTCAAGGGCACTCTGCATACCCTCTACGACGCCGGATTCGACTACGAGGAAGCCATCGTGTGGCTCTTCACCCACGACGATTCCCTGCCGGGCCGGCCCATCGACCTGCTTCGCGCCGGCAACAAGAAGGAAGTCCGCCGCCGCGCTCAGGCGCTGGCGTTCTGATCTGCGCCGCCCGCTCGAGGTGAGCAGGCCCGTTCGTCGGGTTCAGCTGGAGCGGTAGCTCAGCGCCCTCGCGAATGCCTTGAGCCGCTCCTGTGCGGCCGGACCGATGCGCACTGGCGCCGAGGCGGCCGCCCCGGTCGCTGAATCGGTCGCCGCGCCGTCTCCTGCCCACGTATCGACGATCGTCGCCGCGTGGGCATGTTTGTCCGCGATGAAGGATTCGACGGCGGCGAGACCGCCCGAGTCCGTGATCATGCCGACGCATTCGGCCACCTCGGCGTCGGTGAGATCCGGATCGCCCAACCGTGCGGCGAGGACCTCGAGCCGGTCCGCTGGGATCCGAGAGGCCGTCTCGGCGATGAGCACGGTCCGCTTGCCCTCGCGGATGTCGTCGCCGGCGGGTTTGCCCGTGGCCTCGGGGTCACCGGCGATGCCGAGGACATCGTCGCGCAGCTGGAACGCCTGACCGAGGGGAAGACCGAAAGCGGAGATCTCCGCCAGCTGCCGATCGTCCGCTCCCGCCAGGGCCGCGCCGAGCAGGAGCGGCTGCTCGACCGAATACTTCGCGGACTTGAAGCTGAGCACCTCCCACGCGCGATCGGCGATCCGGGCGTCGCCGAGGGGGATGACCTCGGCGAGCACATCGAGGTACTGGCCGACCATGACGTCGCGGCGCACGACCGCGCGCAGTTCGCGTGCCGAGGCGCTGTCGCCCAGGCTCTCCTGCGAGCGTTCGAAGAGCTCCTCGCTCAGGGCCAGGCAGATATCGCCGATGACGATGGAGGCGGAGACCCCGAAGGAGGCGCCGTCGCCGTGGAAGCCGGAGCGCTGATGGCGGGCCTCGAACTGACGGTGCAGGGCGGGCCGGCCGCGCCGGGTGTCCGAATTGTCGATGACGTCATCATGGATGAGCGCGGCGGCATGGAGCAGCTCGAGCGACCCTGCCGCCTGGGCCAGGCCCGCGATGACGTCGGCGGAGGGGCCGGTGTCCGCGCCGGCGCGGACGTCTCCGCCGGCGAGCTGGAAGCCCCACCACAGCAGGACGGGACGGATCCTCTTGCCGCCGCGGGTGAACTCGATGAGAGCGTCGCCGATCGCTGTCGCATCGGGTGAGATCGCCTCGAACTCTGCGGCCTTCTCGGCGAGGAAGGCCTCGAGCTGGACTGACACCTCGGCGGCGATGGATTCGGGAGAGTCGAGGGACTCGACGACGGCGGGAGGGGCACCCGTCGCCGCGGACGACGAGGGCGCGGCCGTCGACGAGGGCGCAGCGGACGGAGCGGACTCGGGGGAGTCTCCGGGCGTCGCAGAACGATGTGAGGTCATCAACCGATGTTTCCGCCGACGGTGACGATCGAATTCGCCTTGTCCTCGGAATCCTCGGCGACCGTGACGACGAGGACGCTGTCATTGTCCTTGTGTTTGAAGTTGACCACACGGGCGCTCTTCGTCTTCACCTCATCCCCGAGGCGTTCGAAGTCGGCCTTGCCGAGCTCCTTCTCGTAGAACGCGAAGACGTCCTTGGCATCGGCCTCGGCGCGGAGGGTGAGGCTGACCTGTTCGGGCAGCTTCTTGTCCTTGTCGTTGTGGGCCTTGACGATCGACGCGGAGAGCACCTCGGAATCCGGGTACGGCTTGATGTACTCGGGCAGATCCTTGACATCGTTCGATGTATCAGGATCCGAACCCGTGGCCTCGGTCGACGCTTCGGCCGA
>NZ_JAJB01000048.1:0-87565 GCF_000583215.1 Brevibacterium sp. VCM10 | reverse complement strand
GGACATCGGCACCCGTGGTGGTTGTGGAGCGGGAGCGACCGGGGGTCAGCTCACGGTGACCTTTTCTCCTTCAGCTGGGCGAGCCGCCTCGGGGGCATTCGTCGGCGCACCGTGCGCATCCGGCTCGAGCGAGAGCTCATCGAACGGGTTGTCACCCGACAGGGTGGCGCGGGCGACGTCGAGGTCGATCTCGTTCGTCCACTTGCCGATGAGCAGGGTGGCCACGGCGTTGCCGGTGAAGTTCGTCAGGGCACGGCACTCGGACATGAACTTGTCGATGCCGACGATGACACCCATGCCGTCGAGCAGCTCGGGACGGTGCGACTGCAGACCGGCAGCCAGGGTGGCCAGGCCGGCACCGGTGACGCCGGCGGCGCCTTTGGACGCGATGATCATGAACACGAGCAGCGAGATCTGCTCGGGGATCGACATCGGCATGCCCATGGCCGAGGACACGAACAGCGACGCCATGGTCAGGTAGATGGCGGTGCCGTCGAGGTTGAACGAGTAGCCGGTGGGCACGGTGATGCCGACGACCGGCTTCGAGACTCCGGCGTGCTCCATCTTCGCGATGAGGCGCGGCAGGGCCGACTCGGACGACGAGGTGGAGAAGATGAGCAGGAACTCACGGGCCAGGTACTTCAGCAGCAGGAAGATGTTCAGCCCGGTGACGATCTTGAGCAGACCGCCGAGGACGACGACGATGAACAGGGCGCAGGTGAGGTAGAAGGCGCCCATGAGGGTTGCCATCGCACCGATCGCAGCCCAACCGGTCTTGCCGACGACCGCAGCGATCGCACCGAAGGCGCCGATGGGAGCGGCCCACATGATCATCATCATGAGCTTGAAGACGACGGCCTGGATGTGCTTGATTCCGGTGAGCACGGGCTCGCCGGCCTTGCCCATCGACTGCAGGGCGAACCCGACGAGGAGGGCGAGCACGAGGGTGGGCAGCACCGGGATGTCACCTGGGATGAGGCTCATGAGGAAGGCGATCATTCCGCCTTCCTCGCCACCGGCGGCCGCCTCGTACGGCTGGAGGTGCAGGCCGTCGCCGGGGTGGATGAAGTTGCCGACGACGAGACCGATGACCAGGGCGAAGGTCGCCATGATGAGGAAGTAGATGAGCGCGAGTCCGCCGACCTTGCCTACGGTGGCGGCCTTCGCCACCGAGCCGACGCCGAGGACGATGGTGCAGAAGATGACCGGGGCGATGATCATCTTGATGAGCGCGACGAACGCCTTGCCCAGCGGTTCGAGTGCGATTCCGGCATCCGGGGCGATGAGCCCGAGAGCGGCACCGGCGAACACGGCCACGATGACCATGATGTAGAGCCAGTGAGTGCGATCCTTCTTCCGCTGCGGGACGCCCGGTTCGGGAGCGTTTGCTGCGGCGGCGATCTCCTTGTCGAAGGATCCGCCTTGCTGTTGTGGCGACGTTGCCATGTTTCCTCCAAATGATGTTCGCGGCCTCACCCGTCGGTGGGTGGGATCGCACGCGACGACTGGCCGCGGTGGTGATGTACCCGACAACTGTGCCAGCGAAGTGTGACGGGTGTCTCGGTTGCGTTCATAGTGTTCACAGGAGGAACGAGGCGCCCGCCGAGGCGGGGGCTCGGCCGGGGAGGGTCGGCCTGGGAGGAGCAGGCCCGGGAGGGCCGGCCGGGCGGGGTCAGGCCCGTGGGCCCTCTGCCTGCCGGGGACCGACATCGACAGGCGGTTCCTGCCGTTCGAGGGCCTTGCGGCCGATGGGACAGGTGATGGTGAGCTTGAGGCGTCGGCCCTTCGCGTCTTCGACGGCCCGTCGCATGAGCTCCCACCGGTGGCGGTCGGCCTGTGCGGGCTCGATCGCCTCACAGTAGATGAACATGACCTCATTGGCGTCGGGCTCGAGTTTGTAGTGCAGTGCGGCGACGAGCTTGCCGGGAAGGTAGAGGTCGTACTTCGAGGATTCCTGGTTGTTGAGCATCGTGTACACAGTGGTCTCCTTGGGGTGGGTCGGTCAGAATCGGCGGTGTCACCAGTCGCTGGGCGACAGAGCCGCCGCAGATGCTGGGTCTCGCAGGTCGTGGAGGAAAGCTTGCGCCCAGTGGCGGACGTCGAAGGCGGCGACGGTGTCGGCCATCGCATCCATGCGCTTCCGGGCCTCGTCTTCGCTGAGCGTGGTCGCGTGATGGATGGCCGCCTTCAGGGCGGCCCGGTCGTGGGGATTGACGACGATGGCTTGGTCGAGTTCTTCGGCGGCCCCGGCGAATTCGGAGAGGACGAGTGCACCGCCCCTGCCTCGGCGGGCAGTGGCGAATTCCTTGGCCACGAGGTTCATCCCGTCCCGCAAAGAGGTGACGAGCAGGATGTCGGCGGCCAGGTACAGGGCGACGGCTTCCTCCGTCGAATACGAGTGGTGGGAGTAGTGGATGACATCGCGGCCGAGAGTGGAGAACCTCCCGTTGATGCGCCCGACCGTATGTTCGACCTCGTCGCGCAGGTCTTGGTAGGCGCGCACGCCTTCGCGGGACGGGACTGCGATCTGTGCGAGACAGGTTCCCCGCGCATCGAGCAGTCCGTCATCGATCAGCTCCTCGAAGGACCACAGCCGGTGCAGGATCCCCTTCGAATAGTCGAGGCGATCCACCCCGATCATGAGGGCGGCGGGATCGCCCAGGTCACGGCGAAAGCATCGGGCCATCTCCTGTACCGCGGGGGATTCGGCCGCGGCCCGGATCTCATCGACGTCGATCGAGATCGGGTACGAGCCGACGCGGCCGCGAAGTTCCTCGGGGTCCATGCCCAACAGCTTCTGCATGGCCTGGCGGACTTTCGCGGCATCGGCCTCTCGCTGGAGACCGATGACATCGGCTCCGAGCAGGCCGCGGAGGATCTCGTCGCGCCAGGGCGGCTGGGCCATCTGATCGACGGGAGGGAACGGGATGTGGCAGAAGTATCCGATCCTGACGTCCGGTCGTTGGGCTCGGATCATCGCCGGCACGAGCTGGAGGTGGTAGTCATGTACCCAGATCGTCGCCCCGATCTCGGCTGTCGCGATCGCGGCCTGTGCGAATCGGGCGTTGACTGCCCGATAGGCCCGCCACCATGAGCGGTGGTACTGCGGAGCGACGATGAGGTCGTGGTGCAGCGGCCACAGGGTGGCGTTGCAGAATCCCTCATAGTACTGCTGATGTTCGTCGAGGCTGAGAGGCACGGGGACAAGGCTCATCCCATCGACATCGAAGGGCTCCAAGCTGTCGTCGTGCGTGCCCGCCCAGCCGACCCAGGCTCCGGCGTGCTCACGCACCACGGGAGCCACGGCTGAGGGCAGCCCGCCGGGCGAGGCTTCCCACGTTCCGTCGATGCGGTTGACGGGGAGGCGATTGGCCACCACGACGAAAGCATGGCGGTCAGTTCCCATCATCTTCTCTTCTTCTCGTGCCGCCGGGACGGATCGTGCCGGCACGTCGACTTCTGGGGCATGGGATCTGAAAGCATGGCCGAAGGGCGGAGGCGGACAGTGCCTCCGCCCTCCAGCCGCGTCCCTCAGTTCTCCGGTGAGTCCTTGAGTGAGTCCTTGACGCCCTTCAGCGAGTCCTTGGTGTCGTCGCCGACCTGCTTGATCTTGCCCTTGGCTGCGTCCGTCCTGCCTTCGGCTTCGAGGCCTTTGTCGCCGGTGACCTTGCCTGCAGCGGTCTTCGCTTTGCCCTTGAGCTCTTCAGCCTTGTCAGAGACCTTGTCGGTCTTGTCGTGAGAATCCATGATTCGTCCTTTCGTCGAGATCGTTGTGGACGTACCGCTCTGTCGAGCGCTTCATGTTTACGGCGTAATCAACCTAGCAGACCGAGTTTTCGCTGCGCAATAGATCCGGCGGGTCGGGTGGTCGATGGAGGGTGATAGCTTAGTCATCCATGAGGAGTTTACAGTGTAATCGCGTTATCAGGGGATCTCTCGACGCGTCGGATCAAGCGAGTAGACTGACGGTGAAATCCGCCCGGTCTGCGACATCTCCGACGAGGAAAGGGAGGCGCGCGTGGTTCAGCAGCGACTTGATCGTGCACAGGTCGTCGAGTCGGCGATCGCCTTCGTCGATGCCTGCGGTCTCAGCGAGCTCACGATGCGTCGCCTCGGAACGGCCTTGGACGTAGAGGCGATGGCACTGTATCGGCATGTTTCGGGGCGGGGGGACCTCCTCGAGGCCATGGTCGATGAGCTCATCGACGGCCTCTTCGACGACGATCTCATGACAGAGGACTCCCATTCGTGGGAGGAGTATCTGCAGCGTGTCGCCAATGCCACGCGGAATCTGGCCCTCAAGCATCCGCGGATCTTCCCTCTCATCGCCACCCAGCCGCCTCAGGCGCCCTGGCTCCGTCCGCCGCTGCGAAGCGTGCGCTGGGTCGAGGACTTCCTGTCCTCGCTGCAGCGCTTCGGATTTGCCGACGCCGAGGCGGTGGCGGCATACAAGGCCTTCACGAGCTTTCTCGTCGGCGCGCTTCTGCTCCAAGCGGCCTCCCTGACCCCGGAGGTCCTCGGAGATGAGGAGGAGTCCTCCGCCGGCGACGACCTCGGCGAGTATCCTACGGTGGCCCGATTGCAGGGCCTGCTCATGGAAGACCACGCCCAGCGCGAGTTCGACGACGCCCTCGACGATCTCATCGAGCGGATCCGCACCAGCACGCAGGGCTGAGAGTCTCGGCAGCTGGGGTCGACAGTCCTTGTGCTGTGGCGCACCTGCGCTCTCGCGGATAGTCTTGGCTCAGTGATGATCCCATTACGAAGGAGCAGGATATGAAACTCAGCACCGCACTTCTGCGCGCAGTCCCCGGCGCGTTCATCCTCAACTCGGGCATCGGCAAGCTCGGCCTCGACGAGGATTCCGCGGCCGGACTCCAGCAGATGGCCGCCAACGGTGTGCCCATGGTCGAAAACATGACCCCCGCCCAGTTCGGGAAGTTCCTCTCCTACGGTGAGATCGCCGTCGGCTCCGCACTGCTGCTGCCGTTCGTGCCCACCCGCATCGCCGGGGCCGCACTGACGACGTTTGCCGCAGGCCTCGTCGCGAACTACTTCTCCATCGATTCGATGACCAAGGACGACGGAATCCGCCCGTCCGAGGACGGCACCGCAGTGGCCAAGGACACCTGGCTGGCCGCGATCGGCCTGGCCCTCCTGCTGTCCGGCAGCAGCAAGAAGAAAAAGAAGAGCGTTAAGAAGTAATGACCTCTGTCCCGGCCCCACCACGGCGGGGCCGGGATCGATTCCGGGCTCGCCGAGGCGGGACCCTGGCGAGGCGACTCTTCCTCGTCCAGCTCGTCCTCATCGTCATCGTCTGCACCGCGCTGTCGGTGACGAGCTACGTGACGACGCTGAACAACATCCGCGAGGCCGCCGGCGAACGGGTGCTGTCCATCGCCGAAACCCTCGCCCACGACCCCTTCGTCACCGAGGCTGTGACCGAGGACGATCCCTCCGCCCGGTTGCAGCCCTTCGCGCTGACCGTCATCGACACCGCCGAGGTGGATTTCGTGACGATCATGGACCGCGACGGCACCCGCTACACCCACCCGGACCCCGATCAGCTGGGCAAGACGTACATCGGGTCCACCGCGAAAGCCCGCGCGGGGCACGCCGAGACCGAGGAATATGTGGGCACGCTCGGTCCATCGGTGCGCGCGATCGTGCCGATCACCGACGCCGACGGCGAGGTCACCGCCATGGTCGCCGTGGGCGTGACCCTCGAGACCCTGTCCGTGGCGCAGGCGGCCTCCCTGCCCCAGATCATCCTCGTCGGCCTCGCCGCGCTCGCCCTCGGTGGGCTCGGCTCCTGGCTGCTCGCCCGCTACCTGCGCCGAGTCACCCTCGGCTACGGTCCCGAGGAGCTGCGCCGGCTGTTCGCGTTCTACGATTCGGCCCTGCATTCCCTGCGCGAAGGCCTCATCCTCGCCGACGAAACCGGCCGACTCGTCCTCTACAACGATGAGGCCGCGTCCCTGCTCGGCCTGCCGAAGGTGGAGGAATCGACGCCGATCTCCCTCGCCGAGGTGGCGCTGCCCTCATCTGTCCGTGACCTTCTGACGACCGGTCGGGTCGCCGTCGACGAAATCCACTTCACCGAGGATCGCGTTCTCGTCATCAGTCAGAACCAGGCCCGGCAGCCGCGCGGCGGGCGAGATGAAGGCGGAACCGTCGCGACCCTGCGCGATCGCACGGACATCCAGGAGCTCACCGGAGAGCTCGCGACGATGACGACGCTGTCCGAAGCCCTGCGCGCCCAGACCCACGAACACGCCAACCGGCTGCACACGGTCTCCACGCTCATCGAGCTCGGCCGGGTGCAGGAGGCCCTCGACTTCGCGGTCAAGGATGAGCAGGAGTCGCAGCGGCTGACGGATTCCTTCGTCGCCTCACTCGACGAACCATTCATCACCGCACTCATGATCGGCAAGGCCGCGCAGGCCCACGAACGCGGCATCGAACTCACCGTCACCGCCACCGGAGAACTTCCGCCTGAGCGACTCGATGCCCGCGACCTCGTCACCGTCGCCGGCAACCTTCTCGACAATGCCTTCGATGCCGTCGCGGACGCGGATGAGAAGCATGTGTGGGCAGATTTCGTCGCCGCCGACGGGGAACTCATCATCACCATCGCGGACTCCGGTCCCGGGGTTGCGGGCGACGACATCGAGGCGCTCTTCCACCTCGGGGCCTCGGCGAAACCCGAGGTCGCAGGCGTGGGACGGCACGGATTCGGACTCGTCTTGGTCCGGCAGGCGGTGAGCCGCCTCGGCGGGCATATCGATGTCGACTCCGATGGCGGCGCGATCTTCACGATCACGCTCCCATTGCGGGACGGGGCGGGCGACTACGATTCTGCTAGGGAACCCACCACAGACGGTGAGGGTTCGAGTCAGGATCAGGCGGAAGGAGACTCACGTGAGCGATGATGCCGCGCTGCGTGTCCTCATCGTCGAAGACGACCCGATGACGGCGCAGGCGCACGCGGATTTCGTGGCTCGGGTGCCCGGTTTCGAGGTCGTCGGAACGTGCCTGGGTGGGCATGAGGCGATCGAGCGCTTCGACGAACTCGCCGCGGGCGGCACCCCGGTCGACATCGTCCTCCTCGACATGAACCTCACGGATTCTCACGGTCTCGAAGTTGCCGGGCGCCTGAACTCGCGCGGTCAGGATGTTGACATCATCGCGATCACCGCGGTGCGGCACCTGCAGGTGATCCGATCGGCGATCTCGTCGGGCATCACGCAGTACCTCATCAAGCCCTTCTCCTTCGCGTCGTTCCGGGAGAAGCTGGAGAACCAGCGGGAGTTCCGGCGCGGACTCAGCGGCTCGGGGTCCTTGGCGACTCAGGCCTCGGTGGACAATGCGCTCTCGGCCCTGCGGTCGGTGTCGGCAACGACCCTGCCCAAGGGGCTCACCGCCGAAACCTTGGACGCCGTGTCCGCATTCGTCCGTGATTCCGCGGTTCCGGTCTCCGCCACCGAGGTGGGGCGTCGGCTTGATCTGTCCCGGGTGACCGTCCGCCGGTACTTGGAGCACCTCGTTGCGACGAAGCAGGCGATCAAGCAGCCCCGGCACGGGACTCCGGGGCGGCCCGAGTACGAGTATCGGTGGGTGTGAGGGGCCGGTGTATTTATACGAGCTCAGCGAACGAAGGCGGGCGAAGGAAGAGATTCCTTCGCCCGCCTTCGAGCTGTTCGCTGCGTTGGTCAGTTGTCGACCGTTGTCAGTTGTTGAGGTTCTCGATCGCGTAGTCTGCTTCAGCTTGGGTGAACTGGCCGCCGTACTCGCTGGTGAGCTGATCGTGGATCGCGTTCGGTGACATCGCCATATCATTCTGGTAGGTTCGCGCCGACTCCAACGCGTTCTCCTTCCAGTCGGCCTGAACGTTGTCGACAGCGTATTGGGCCGCGTCGTCGGAGAACTGGCCACCGTACTCGCTTGTCAGCTGATCAAAGATGCCCTTCTTGCTCATGTGCATCATGTCCGAGTAGGTCTCGGCCTGTGTCAGCGCGGACCGGTACTCAGCCGGAACGCTCGAGTCATCTTCTTCCGCCGGTGCCGCGGGCTCCTCGGCGACGGGTTCTTCCTCGACAGGTTCCTCGGCAGCCGGCTCTTCCGCCGGTTCTTCGGCAAGTTCTTCTTCGACTGCCGGCTCGGCTTCAGCGGACTCGTCGACCGCTTCGGCTGCGGGCGCTTCCTCGGCGGGAGCCTCCTCTTCGGAGACGATCGGCGCGTCGTCGTTCGGTGCATCTGACGATGCGCCCGCTCTGACGCCGTTGAAGATAAGACCGAGAACGATGAATATGCCGGTGACGATCCAGGCGACCTTCTTGTGCTGGTCGTAGCCCTGAAGGCGCAGGCCCTGCTTGTCCTTCTGCTTGCCCACAAGGGTGATGATCAAATCGACGAGGTACCAGATACCGAAACCGCCGATGGTGATGAGTTTGAGGATGCCGGTGCCGATCTTGCCCAGGTAGAAACGGTCGACGCCGAGTCCGCCGAGCAGCCACGACAGCAGCCACGTAGCGAGGAACGACTTCTGCCCGACGAGGGGCTGATTCTGCCCGAATGAAGGCTGAGCGGGGGTCCACTGGTTCGAGTTGTCGACCGGCATTGGAGGCTGCTGTGTCATTATCACTTCCGGATGTTCAGAGAGGGTGTAGTTGCACGTTCAACTATAGGTTAAAATTTCAACCAAGTACACCAGGTGTTGTCTCGTTTAGATAGCAAATCTTCTTGTCAGAGTCTTCCGCTTCGGCGGAGTAGGTTGATCGGGGAAGTAAGCAGGGGGTGGACGGTTCCAAGAAAATGGTCAGGTTCGCGAATGTTGATGACTCGCGGTTGTCTGTCATACTCGTGAACGCACCCCTCACCACTCAGCAGCTTCCCCGGCTGCGCCTCGGCGTGAGTCGAGCCGAAACGAAAGTTCCCCAGCCGTGTCACCTCAACAGATCAAGCGAGCCGAAAATTCGAACCGCCCGTCGGACTCCGACGGATCCCCGTCGGTCTTCGACGCTCAATTCGGACCGCGAGCCGCCTCGGCGAAGGACTTCGCATCGGCGCTCGAGCCGTACGGCACCCTCTCCGACTCCGAACTCGAGCGGATCTTCCGCGCCAGCGGCGGACGTATCAGCATCGCCGCCTCACTTGTACAGGACCGAGTCGACGCGGGACTGCCCGCCGGTGACACCGACCCAGACCGGACCGTCGCCATGCTGTCCCCCTCGTTGAATCCGACTCTCGGCGACGCCTCCCGCGAATCGGCTGCACTCTACCTGCTCGCGCTCTTCGCCTGGGCGCCGACGATCACCTCGAGCATGGTCGACCTCGTCCACGCCGCCTACGCAGCAGCGAAGGTGACGAACGATTCCGCCCCCGACGACCTCACCCCGCTGCTGACCTCGGCAGGGCTGCTCGCTGTTGCCCCCGGCGACGAGGTCTTCACCGTTCCCACCTTCATCCGCCTACTCATGCGGCGCATCCCCGCCGTCGACGACGGCCTCGCGAAGAGGACTCCACGCGAAGCTCTCGGCATGGCCGTCGCCGACATGATCGGCCGCCAGCGCGCGGACCGCCGTGAAGGACTGCCCGAGCTGCTCGACCTCGTCCCGGAGATCAGGGACTGGAAGATCCTCGAGCGTGGGTGGGCACGACGGTCGGTCAACATCTTCGTGGACGTGCCTTCATCGATCGAAGCCTTTCTCGGTGTCCCCGAGGCGGTGATCGCGAAGAACCCGATCCTCACCCTGGCCCGCAGCGCGGCTCGACGCATCGATTCGACCCGGCACGTGCTCGGAACCGATGACCCCTGGCAACTCATGTCGGCGACCGACTTCGACAGCATCGTGGTGCCGGAGCTGCACGGCCGGCTGACCGATCCGAGCCTCCCCCTCTCCGGCGACGAAGTGGCCGTGCTGACCATGCTGGAGGCGCGCAGTCACCGATTGAACCGGAATTACGAGGCGGCGCTCAACGTCATCGAGGTGGGACGGAAACGCATGCTCAGCCTCGGTGCCGGAGAACCGGGGCCCACGCTGATGCTGCAGGCCGAACTCAATCTTGAACGCGGGCGGAACCTCGTCGCGGCCGGTCGCTTCACCGAGGCGACACCGGTATTGCAGAGCGTCGTGCACTTCGCGGGAATCTATACACCGAACTCACCGCATCCGCTGCTGGCAGGACTGGTCGAAACCGCATTGGCCGGGCTGGGGCACGGACACGGGTCGGACATGGACCGCTGCCTTGTGCGGGCGCGAGAGAACGCTCGCCGCTTCGGGATGGAAACGCTGCCGGACGAACGGACAGCGCTGAGCATCGAGCTGATGCGCAGCCTCGACCGGCTCGACCTCAACGCGGCGGAGGGCATCCTCGGTGCCCTGGACCAGGCGAAGCCGACTCAATCTCTGGGGCCGGTGCCGGACTGTGCCAAGGCGCTGTACTACGTGTACCGCGGGCGGGCGTCGATTGCTGCGAAGCTCGTGACGGAGAGCTCGGCGGTGCAGATCCGGCCGACGGCGGCCGGCGATGCGAGCGCTCGATTCTCCGGAATCGTCAACGTCGTCGGGTTCGTGCTCGCCGCGGCGGGGGAGACGAAGGCGCTGCAGGACATGAGCGATCGCATGAGTTCGGCCAGCCCCGGTGATTCGATCGTCAAGGCTCGGCAGGCGCTCGTCTTCGGGCAGCATGATCGCCTGTGGTCGGCGACCGGGCAGGCACTCAGCAGTGACCAGGGGGCCAGGCTCAAGAGCTGTGCCATGGCCTTGCGCGCCGACATCCTCCACCATGAGGGGCATGCCGACCAGGCGTTGGAGACCTTTGTGCACATGCTCGACTACTGCGCGATCGCGGCTTCGGTGTTTGCTGTGGCGCAGCTGTCGAAGGCTGCTCGCGAGGCGCTCATTCCCGCATCGGCCGATTTCGCCGAGTGGGAAGCCGTGGCCAGGTCGTTCCATTCGGCGGACATCACAGCAGACGTTCTGCAGCAGCGTCTGCTCGAGCTGCCGGAGACCTCACCGGTGTCGCCGGACTTCCAGACCGATCTCACCCCGGCCGAGCAGTCGCTGCTGTTCGCGATCGACTCATCGAAGTCGATCGCGCAGATCGCCCGCGAGTTCGGAGTGGTGTCCGGGACGTTGAAGAATCGGCTGTCCGCGCTGTACCGCAAGCTCGGCGTGCGCAGTCGCGCCGAGGCGGTGGCGCACGTCCACCGGCAGCAGTAGGGGGTGGGTCGCCTCGGCGAATGAACCCTACCCCTGCGCGGTCGAGGTGGGGGAGAGGAATTCGGAGAGACGGTTCAACGTGGTGGCCTCGAGCGAATAGTACGACCAGACTCCGCGCTTCTCACGGTGCAGGACCCCGGCATCGACGAGGATCTTCAGATGGTGCGAGACGGTCGGCTGGCCGAGACCGACGGGTTCGGTGAGATCGCAGACGCACGCTTCCTGCTGCTCGTGCGCGGCGACGAGGGAGACCAGCCGCAGCCGGGTCGGATCGGCCACTGCTTTGAGGATGCGCGCGAAGTCCTGGGCGTCATCGAGACTCAACGGCGAGACGGTCAGCGACGGGCAGCAGACGTCCGTATCGGTCGGAGGGGGCGCGGGTTGTGTGGTCACTGTTCCATTATGCCCATACATTGACATTTGTCGATGTCTTGTGATCCTATCGTATCGATGAACTTCAATGTGCCGACACATGACGATGGTGTCGGCACGATTCGCACCTCGAGGGGGACCATGCATTCCACGGCGACTGCCAACGCTGAATCGCCGGTGGCGGCGAAGATGTCGACGCTGGACCGATTCCTGCCGCTGTGGATCATCGGTGCCATGGCCTTGGGCCTGGTGTTGGGCAGGCTCGTGCCCGGTCTCGCCGAGGCTCTGGACTCGGTCAGGGTCGCCGACGTCTCCCTGCCGATCGCCATCGGCCTCCTGGTGATGATGTTTCCCGTGCTCGCCAAGGTCCGGTACAACGAGACCGGACACGTGCTGGCCGACAAGAAGCTCATGGTCACCTCCTTGGTCATCAACTGGTTGGCCGCTCCGGCGTTCATGTTCGCGCTCGCCTGGCTCTTCCTTCCCGACCTGCCCGAGTACCGCACCGGACTGATCATCGTCGGGTTGGCCAGGTGCATCGCCATGGTCCTCATCTGGAACGACCTGGCGTGCGGCGACCGTGAGGCCGCCGTCGTGCTCGTGGCCGTCAACTCCGTGTTCCAGGTACTCGCATTCGGTCTCCTCGGATGGTTCTATCTGCAGTGGCTGCCGAATCTGCTGGGGCTGCCGACGACGAGCAGCGAGTTCTCCTTCTGGGCGATCACCGCGAGCGTCCTCGTCTTCCTCGGAATCCCGCTTCTCGCCGGCTTCCTCACACGCACCGTGGGGGAGAAGGCGAAAGGGCGTCAGTGGTATGAAGATCGCTTCCTCCCGAAGGTCGGGCCGTGGGCGCTGTACGGACTGCTGTTCACCATCGTCGTGCTCTTCGCCTTCCAGGGTGACGAGATCACCTCTCACCCGGGCAATGTCGCCCGTATCGCAGTGCCTCTGCTCGTCTATTTCGTCGTCGTCTTCGCTGTCGGGATGGTCATCGGCAGGGCATTGAACCTGGGCTATGAGAAGACGACGACTTTGGCATTCACCGCTGCCGGCAACAACTTCGAACTCGCCATCGCAGTGGCGATCGGGACGTACGGCGTCGCCTCGGGGCAGGCGCTCGCCGGAGTCGTCGGCCCGCTCATCGAGGTGCCCATCCTCGTCGCCCTCGTCTACGTCGCGCTCTGGGCGCGACCCCGCTTCTTCCCCTCACCGTCTGTTCAAGGAGCGAATCGAGCATGAGTCCCACACCAGCCCCTGAGCCGAGTGTCCTCTTCGTCTGTGTGCACAACGCCGGCAGGTCCCAGATGGCGGCCGGGTTCCTGCGCGAGCTGGCCGGGGGAGACATCGAAGTGCGGTCCGCCGGCAGCGCACCGGCCGAGACGATCAATCCCGTCGCAGTCGATGCCATGCGGGAGCTCGGCATCGACATCACCCGCAAAAGCCCTACGCTGCTCGACGCAGATACCGTGCGCACCTCGGACGTCGTGATCACGATGGGCTGCGGCGATGCGTGCCCGATCTTCCCCGGCAAGCGCTACGAAGACTGGGTTCTCGACGATCCCGCAGGTCAGGGCCTGGAATCGGTACGCCGAATCCGTGACGAGATCCGGACCCGAGTCGAAGCCCTCATCGCCGACCTCGCCCCCGACGCAGGGACGAAGTCCGCACAGCCGACGACCACGTCGAACCCTAGCGCCGAGGCGGCTCCCGATGACTGATATCGCGCTCGCAGATCTGCCGGTCGCCGTGATCGGTTCCGGTCCCGTCGGCCTCGCGGCCGCGGCCCAGCTGGTCCGACGCGGGATCCGACCGCTCGTCCTCGAAGTGGGATCCTCCGTTGCGGCGGCAGTGGCCGAGTGGGGTCATATCGGGTTGTTCTCACCGTGGAAGTACAACATCGACGTCGCGGCCCGCGGCCTGCTGGCGCCCACCGGTTGGCAGGAACCCGACGGCGAGCACCTGCCCACCGGTGACGAGCTCATCCGGGACTATCTCAACCCGCTGGCCGAGACGGTCGAACTCCGGGACGCCATCCTCACCGATACCCGAGTTGTGGCAGTGAGCCGGGTCGGAATGGACCGGACCGGCACCGCACAGCGTGAGTCGACTCCTTTCCTTGTTCGCACGCAGAACTCCGATGGGGCAACGGCGGACTTCCAGGTCAGGGCGGTCATCGACGCTTCGGGGACATGGGAGAGCCCGAATCCGATCGGGCAGTCCGGGCTCGCAGCGCCCGGCGAAGTCGAGGCTCGCCGCAGCGGGTTCGTCAGCTCGCCTCTGCCCGATGTGACCGGCCGAGACCGTGAGCAGTTCGCCGGAAGACGGACTCTTGTCGTCGGTGGAGGGCATTCGGCGGCGAACACGCTCTTGGCTCTGACGAAGCTGCGTGCGGAAGTGCCGGGCACGCGAATCGGTTGGGTGCTCAGGCGTGCAGACCCGGCAACCGTCTACGGCGGAGAGGACCAGGACGGTCTGCCGGCTCGCGGAGCCCTGGGCGTCCGGCTCCGCCGTCTAGTCGAAGACGGGGCCATCGATGTGCATGCCTCTACGAGGATCACCGGGTTCGCCAACGACGGTGGTGGCACCGTGACTGCCGAGACCGGCGGTGAGCCGGTGACGCTCCACGCCGATCGGGTCGTCCCGGCCACCGGCTTCCGTCCCGACCTGGGATTCCTGCGCGAGATCCGGCTGGACCTCGACCCGGTTGTCGAAGCTCCGCAGCAGTTGGGGCCGCTCATCGATCCCGAATATCACAGCTGCGGAACCGTCCCGCCGCATGGTGCCCGGGTGCTGGGGCATCCGGAGCCGAATTTCTACATTGTGGGCATGAAGTCCTACGGGCGAGCCCCGACGTTCCTCATGTACACCGGCTATGAGCAGGTCCGTTCCGTCGTCGCAGCGATCGCAGGGGACCTGGAAGCTGCAGACCGAGTCGAGCTCGTCCTGCCGGCGACCGGCGTGTGTTCGAGTGACATCGGATCTTCGTGTGATGCGCCGTCCGGCAAGCCTGGTTCTGTCGACTTGCCCGCAGCCGACGCACCAGACGCAGGCGGATGCTGCGGACCTGCGGAACCGGTTGTGATCGGGATTCCTACGGGGACAGAACACGGCCGATCAAGAGAGAGCAGGAACGGCTGACTCGCGGGCTCGGCCTATGCCGGTTCGGCCTTCGCCGCCACGGAGGGCTGACTCGCCGGTTCGGCATACGTCGCCACGGCTGACTCGCGAGTTCGGCTTTCGCCGCCTCAGCGGTAGGTGGCGTTCTTCGGATCCTGGTGGCCGTGGTCGTTGAACGAGATGAGGCTGGTGCCGCCTCGGCCGGTGATGATCTTCGTGATGCCGGTGTTGATGGTCACTCGGTTGAAGGCCATCCATTGGTCGAAACCGCCGCCGATCAGTCGGGCCGCGGTCCACGCGATGGCACCGGCGCTCGAGACGACGATCGTCGACTGTCCCGAGCTCATCGCACCGGTCGCCTCGTCGAGGGCTCGATCGACGCGTGACGTGAACTGGTTGTAGGTCTCCGTGTAGTCCTCGTCGTGCTCACCCGAGGCCCACCGGGCGGCACCGCGTTCGAGTTCTCTTTGGAAGATCTTCGAATCGTGCTGAGCGCGGGGGTCGAGATCTTCGAGCACGCCGGTGAGTTCCCATGCGGCATATTCGTTCCAGCCAGCGTCGACGTGGGCGTCCGTATCGCGGTCGAGTCCTGCGAGGAGGCCCTCGGCGGTTTGGCGCTGCCGCAGCATCTCACCGTGGATGATGCGATCGGGTTCGAGTCCTTGTGAGGCGAGGAAGCGACCGGTGATGCGGCTCTGCTCCTTGCCGAGGTCGGACAGTCGATCATAGTCATCGGTGCCGAACGAAGCCTGTCCGTGCCGGACCAGATAGAGCACACTCATGAATCACCACATCCTCGTCGTGAAGCCCACGCTGCTTTTCGAGCGATCGTTTTCTGGTGCAGTCTACGGGACAGCTGTGGGGAACAGCTGCTGGGCCAGTCGAAGAACCTCGGCGAGGGCGGGGCTGACGCCGTCTCTGCGCCATGCCATGAGCAGCGGAAAAGATCCCTGCGGGTCCTCGAGGGGGACGAAGGCGATGTTGGGGAACGAGGCATTCTGCGGCACTGATGACACGGTGACCGAACAGCCGATCTCAGCGCCGACAAGTGAGAGTATCGTCCACGTGTCCGGAGCCGTCTGGATGACGGTGGGATTGAACCCGGCCGCCTGCGACAGTCCATAGAGTCGCTCGATCGTCGTCGACCCCGGGTTCGGCGGCAGCGTGATGAATTCCTCTCCCTCGAGTTGACTCATCGACACCGAAGTTCGGTCTGCCAGGGGGTGATCACGGTGCATGGCGACGACGAGTGACTCCTGCGCAACGACTCGCGTGTCGACTGCGTGCGGGATGAACGGCCAGTACCCGAAGGCGAGATCCACAGAACCGTCGGCGACGCTGTCGATGGCAGGCAGGGCAAAGGATGCACTCTGCAGGCTGAGGTGGATCCCGGGGTGGGTGCCGCGGACGAGCTTGAGCAGACTTCCCATGAGCTTGTGGGTTGCGATGCCGGTGAAAGCTACACGCAAGTGCCCGACCTCTCCCTTCCCCGCGGCCTGCACCGCCGAGTCGGCCAGGCGGTGGCTCATGAGGATGTCGCGCGCAGGTTCGATAAGCGCTTGCCCGGCGGGAGTCAGGCGCACCGACCGGGTGCTGCGTTCGAACAGTTGGGCTGACATATCGCACTCCAGAGTTCGGATGAGGCGGCTGAGGGGCGGCTGGGTCATGTGCAGTCGTTCCGCGGCGCGGCCGAAATGAAGCTCTTCGGCGAGGACGAGAAACGCGCGGATGTGCTTGGTGTCCATATCTGTGCCTCGTTCGTGGGTTCGGTGCGGCCCCGGGGTGTGAGAGGCCGGTTGTTATTCGTGCAGACTATGCATCAATAGTCCTCAGTATAAGTATTGGACGGGTATCAATGATTTTGAAAGGATGACTCAGGTCACAGCCATTCGAGGTTCGAGGAGGAACGCGATGGACAAGACGATGAGTCTGTCCCAGGCGATCGGCACATATCTGAACGATGGGGACACTGTCGCGCTAGAGGGATTCGGGCACATCGTGCCGGTCGCCGCCGCGCACGAGATCATCCGGCAGGACTTCACGGATCTGATCCTTGCCCGCATGTCCTGCGATGTCATCGTCGACCAGCTGCTCGGAGCTAACTGCCTGAAGGGTCTCATCTCCTCGTTCATCGCCAACAGTTCGGCCGGTTCCCTCCACGAACTGCGGCGGCGCATTGAGAAGTCGGACCCGGAGCCGCTGTGGTTCGACGAATACAGTCACGGTGGAATGGTCGCTCGCTACCAAGCCGGTGCCGCGAAGCTGCCGTTCCAGCCCATCGCCTCCTATCGGGGCAGCGACCTGGCGGCGAAGAATCCGCGGATCAGGTCTGTTCCCGATCCCTACGGTGGATCGGACATCCACGTCGTCCCCGCGCTCAATCCCGACCTCACGATCATCCATGCCCAACGCGCGGACATGCACGGAAACGTGCAGGCCTGGGGGATGCTCGGGATCCAGACCGAGGCCGCATTCGCCGGTCGCCGACTCATCGTCACCGTCGAGGAGATCGTCGACGAGGCTGTCGTCCGATCCGATCCGAACCGCACGATCGTTCCCGCGCACGTCGTCGACGCCGTCGTCGCCGTCCCCCGAGGCTCGCATCCTCACTCGGTCCAGGGCTACTACGACCGCGACGACGAATTCTCGAGACAGTGGTCCGCGCTCGCCCGAGACGCGGCGGCGGTCCAGAACTGGCTCGAGATCAACATCCGCGGCACGAACGATCACGATGAGTTCCTTGCGACTCTCGGATCGGACCACTTCGAGCGGATGGCCATCCACGACGCCTATTCGACACCTGTGAACTACGGAGGCCGAGCATGACGCTGAGCGCTCACGACATCGCTGTGATTCAGACCCGCGACGAGGTCAGGGAGGCCACAAGCAGCGAGATCGCTGGCGACGAGGTCACCAGCAGCGAACTTCTCACGGTCCATTCCGCCCGTGCGCTGGCCGGACGCAATGTGGTCTTCGCCGGACACGGCCTGCCCACACTGGCCGTCTCCCTGGCCCAGCACACTGTGGCGCCGGACGTCGAGATCGTCTACGAGTCGGGGGTCACCGGAGCCAGGCCGCCGGCCATGCCGCGCAGCATTTCGGACTCGATCCTCGTCCCGGGAGCCGCCTCGGTGATGCCGATGACGCACCTGTTCAACTACGTTCTGCAGGGTCAGCGCATCGACGTCGGATTCCTCGGCGCCGCCCAGGTCGACAAATACGGGAACCTCAACTCCACCCTCATCGGTGAGAACTGGGAGCACCCCGACAGCCGACTTCCGGGCTCAGGCGGAGCCATCGAGGCCATGGCGGGCGCGGCCGAGATCTTCCTCGTCATGCGCCGACATACCCCGCGTACCTTCGTCGAGTCCTTGGACTTCGTGACCTCCCCGGGACCGAAGAAGGCCGCCGAGGCTGCGGTCGGGTCAATGCCGGCGGGCGTTGGCGTAACCCATGTGATCACTGACATGGGAATCATGACGCGCTTCGCCCAGGACGAAGAACTCACACTCACGGCCGTTCACCCCGGTGTCGACCCTGCCGAAGTGGTGCGCCAGACCGGGTGGAGCCTGCAGGTCTCGCCCGACCTGGAGACGACGCTGCCGCCGACTCCGGGTGAGCTGGCGCTGCTGCGAGAGACGCTCGATCCCACCCGCATCTACCTGCGCTGAACCGGAAGCCTCGCTTGCCGACCCATGTCCACGGGCAATTGTCGGCGACAGCCGTCCAATGCGGCTCCCTGCCCACTGCGGCCCCCTGCCGAACACGCGAGAATTCGAATCAAAGAAAGTTGAAATCATGTCAATGAAGACAAGAGCCCAGGTCACCTCCCCTCCCGATCCGAACGTGACTCGTCCCGAGCTGCGCCGTGCCGCATGGTCCTCCTGGCTCGGCAGTTCGCTCGAGTACATGGACTTCACCCTTTACACACTCGCCTCAGCCTTGGTTTTCGGGCCGCTCTTCTTTCCCAATGAGACTCCCGCGGTCGCGTTGATCTCGAGTCTCGGTGTCTATGGATCCGGGTTCGTCGTCCGGCCGATCGGCGGGTACGTCTTCGGCCGAGTCGGTGACAAGCACGGACGTCGGATCGTCCTCATCGTGACCCTCTCGATGATGGGCATCGCGACCATGGGCATCGGGCTTCTGCCGACTTATGCGCAGATCGGCATCTGGGCACCGGCACTGCTGGTCGTTCTCCGACTCGTGCAGGGGTTCGGGGCCGGAGCCGAATTGGCCGGAGCGTCGGTGCTCTTGGTCGAATCGTCCCCAGTGCGTCGCCGTGGGCTCTTCGGGGCGATCGTGGCGATGGGGACCAACAGCGGAATCTTCCTGGCCACAGTTCTGTGGACCCTGCTCACCCTGCTGCCGGACGATGCCTTCCTGAGCTGGGGTTGGAGGGTGCCCTTCCTGCTCAGCATCGTCACTACATTCGTGGCACTGGTGATTCGCACGAAGGTCAGGGAATCCCCGGTATTCGAGGAAGCCAAGGAACGCCGTGCGGAGGTCGCAGCGCACAAGGTGGAGCAGCCGAGCATCCTCGTCGAGGCGCGCCGGTCGACGAAGTCGTTCCTGCTCGCCCTGGGCATCCGAATGGGCGAGAACTCTGCGGTCTACCTGGTCAAAGGCTTCATGGTCGGATGGGTCGTGACTACGACCGGCCTTGACTCCGCAGTGGTCACGACCGGCATCATGATCGGAACCGTCATCGGCTTCGCGACCGTGCCTTACTTCGGCAAGCTCAGCGACAAGGTGGGCCGTCGGCCGGTGTTCCTGGGATTCACACTCTTCCAGATCCTCTTCGCGATTCCGGCCATGCTGCTCATCGAGACCGGCAATCCGATTGTCATCGCCGCTGTCTTCGCGGTCTTCGTGGGCGGCCCCCTGCCGAACCTGTACGGAGTTGAGTCGAGCTGGCTGGTCGAACTGTTCGGATCGAAGCACCGGTATACGTTCATGACCACGATCAAGGAAGTCGGTTCGGTCGTTTCCGGCGGTCTGGCACCGGTGATCGCCGCCTCGCTCGTCGCGGTGATCACCGACACGTGGTGGCCCGTCGCGATCGTTCTCATCCTCTTTGCCGGCTGCGGTCTGCTCGGCGCACTCTTCGCACCCGAAACCCGTGGTCGCGACCTCACGACTGAAGCCGACGCAGTGGACGAACGTCTCCCGCTGCAGTAGATGAGGGCCGGGCCCGTGCATAGGCGATGGTCGGGCCTGTGAGAAGGACGGCCCTGTGAGATGGATGGAGGCTGCGCCTGTGGGGTGGACGACGACCGGCTCACTACGGTAGGCGATGGCGCTTCCGCCGAATCGGGGTCTGCGGTAACGGTGGGGAGGCGCACGGCCGCCAATGCTGTGGACCTCGCTGCCCGGCTTCGGTACGGCGTGGGCTCTGTGTTCGGACAGACCGGTGCAACCGAGCAGTGCGAAAGCTCAGAACGGTGGGGGATCGACTCCGAGGTCGTGTTCCCAGTTCACCGTCTTGGAGACGAAACGGTGGTCCCAGGGGTCGTCGGACCCAGCGTTCTTGGAGCCGGCAGCGTCCTCAGACTGCGCATTGATCTCCGAGTCGCTGATGCTCGAGCCAGTGTTGGTCAGAGTGCCGGGTTTGTCGAGCCCATTCGGGTCGACGTCGATATCGTCGATGTCGAGACCTGCGAGACGCGCCCATTTGACGACTCGGGCATACTTGGCGTTACCGGTCAGCTGCTTCATTGCAGCTGGGTCGGTGCCGGCGGGGAGGCACGGCTGGAAGACAGAGTTCTCCCAATCGAGGCAGCGCTCAAGCCGCAGCCGCCTGATTTCTGCCTTCTGCTCCCGATACGCCTCCGACAGTCGCCGCTGTCGGGCTTCCCGTTCCTCTCGCTGACGCCTCTCTTCGTCGCGCTGACGCTTCTCTTCGTCGCGCTGGCGGATCGTTGACTCACCGGGCATGAGTTCGAGCACCCTCGGTGCTGGCGGGACCATCGACCAGGGCAGTTTCCACCGCTTGAGACCCAGTCGTCCCAAGGCATCGAATTCGAGCGCTTGGGCCACATTGATCGGCTGGCCGGGCGCCGACACAGTAGTCGTGATCCCGTGCCTGAACTCGTAGTCGAGCTCACCGGATTTGGGCATAGTGACCCGAAGGCGGCCGGCGGTCTTCAGTGCATGGTGCTTCTTGCACAGAGGATGCAGGTTTCCGAACCGAGTGAGACCGCCCTTGAGCGGATTCAGGTGGAAGAACGGAACGACGTGGTCGATCTCCGACTTCTCGGCCCGACGAACGCAGCCGGGAACGGTGCACACCGTCCACTGCTCGACCAGGGTCTTCCGAAGATCTCTGGGGACTTGGTATGACGTCGCTTTGGCGTCGACGGGAGTGCCGGTGCCGGGGTCGGTGAGGATCCGTTGGATGCTCTTCGAGCGGCCGGCGATAGTGCGGGCCACCTCGGCGGGTACAGGCGAGCCGTCGGCAAAAGTGCCGGGCAGGTCCGAATCTTCAGTGAGGGTGAGGAAAGGAACGGTCACCACGGTGGCGGCCTGATGCGACAGCCACCACGCATTGGTGGGCATACGCAGCTTGACGAAATACTCAATGGGTCCGTCAGCGTCCTCACCGTCGGGGCAGAACGCCGAACCGACGGTCCGGTCGGCAGGAGAGCAAGCGTCGGACGGTTCCTCGGTGCCGCCGGCTGAACACGCGTCGGACGACTCCTTGGCGTCGCCGGCCGAGCCCGCAGCAACATGCTTCGCAAAGTCGGCCACGGCATCGTCAGAGTCCATATCCGGAATGAGCTCGCCGTCGGCGTCGAGCAGCGACGTGTCTTTGGCTGTTTGGATTCCCGTGATCGGATCGACCGACACGACCTTGACCTTGAGCTCCGGGACAGGCCGGATGAACAGATCGTACTCGAGCTGAGAAATGGAGCGGTCATCGCTGATCTCAACGCCCACGGGCAGGTTGAATGCCGACTTGTTCTTGCCATGCACGGCAAGAGCCATGCCTTGGATCCGGTTGTAGCAGGCGAAGATCTCCGCCGAGGGTCCGCTGACGGTCAGGCAGGCCGAGCCGTCCTTGTAGCCGTCGACATCGATGCGACGACGCTTGGTGGCGAGCTCGGTGTTGTCGACCGGCGGAATGAGCAGGGCGATCATTTTGGCCAGATCACGGCGCAGAGTCTCGCAGGTGATATCGGCGCGCCGGGCCGCCAGGAAGATATCGAGTTTCGGCAGCAAGGCGAACGCGACGTCGGCACACTGGCGGGCAACCACGTCGACATGGGCTTGGGTGAACTCTCCTGCGCGGACCCGGTCGGCGAAGCGGGGAAGACCATAGAAGATCGTCATCGCGCCGGTCAGCTGACGGTAGGTGCGCGCAGTATTGGTCCCCAGCACCGTCGAGATCTCAACGAGGTCCTCCGCGTCGACATAGTCATAGACCCACTTCGAGAAGCAGATGCCTTCATCGAGCTCGGGGAATTCGGGCAGCACCTTCTTCTCGGACTCAGACGCCTTTTCCGCCTGCGCTCTGGCGAAGTCGGCATCATGAGGCACTACTGCTGAGGAGGTAGACGCGTCGGTCGATGACGGTGCTTCCTTGGGTGCGGTCTCGAACGCCTCCGCCGAGCCGAAGCCGGTGGTCTGTTCGGACTCTTCGGCTCGACGTTCGAAGGTTGCAGCAATCGTCTCGCAGCGGAAAGGCTCGGACCCCTCGGGCATGGGGAGCTCGAACTCGATGAAAACCTGTTCGAGTACGACAGAAGAGACCGACTCGAGGAGCGAGAAATGCGCACGATCGGAAGCGACGGCATTCTCGGCGAAGCGAGACATGCTGGATTCGAAGCGGACGGCGAATCGCGGTGACGGCGACGTCTGTGCTGAGCCCGGCTCTTCGGCCCGGCCCGGGGTCGAACGGTTAGTGGTGCCCTTCATTGCGTTTTCACCTGCCTCGGACTTCGTTGTCGGGAGTGGTGCTGATTCGAAAAGCTGCTAACTCTATGTTAAGCGTTCAAGTGGACATTGACAATAGAAAACCAAGAAAAGATTCGAATAGTTTTCGATGATAGGTCGAGGAAACTTTGTTTACCCCATCATCTTTGCACTCGGCACTGACATGAGAGCGTTGGATTTCATCCATGCAGGTCAGGCGCGGTTTCTGCGTGAGTGCGGCGCCTGGGTGAGGATTGCGGGGAAGATCTGCTGCGATTTCGGGGGAGGATACGCCTCCTCGGCGCTGACCCGTCGCTGCCGTGGAATGAGTCGGCCATCGGGACGTGCCTCCTCGGCGCTGACCCGTCGCTGCCACGGAATGAGTCGGCGCATCAAGGACGCGCCGCCTCGGTGAAGACGAAGGCCACAGCCCTCCCGCGGGGTCCAAAGGTCTGGAGAACGTGCCACCGAAACGGCGGGACAGCCTCGGCGAGGGCGGGGTTTTCGGGTGAAACGGGTCACAGCATCGGTTATGATGATCGGGTTGCCGGATGCGACCCATGAGGTCGGTACTCGCCACATGCGAGCCGTATCCGCACTGCGCGCAACCGCGTCGCCCTTCACCTAGGGCCACGTCGCGGGCCGCGTCGACGTCACCGCACCATCCTTCACTGGTGACCAGTTCTTCGCCCAGACCATCGCCAGCGCTCACGGCTGACCGTGTCCGCGCCGACCGATGGCCAGACGATCACTGCCGGCTGCGCCGATGATCCGATCATCGAGCGGAGTGCTCGCCCAGCCGAGTGCTCACGAGCTTCGTAAGCTCACGAACCGCCGCCGCATCAACCATGAGGATCAACCATGACGACCACCGCTCACAACTCCGCCGCCTCCGACCAGGGCTCGCAGGGCCCGATCACCGACGCCGAGATCTTCGAGGCACACGAAGGCGGCAAGCTCTCCGCCGAGCTCACCTCACCGCTCCAGACCCAGCGCGACCTCTCGATCGCGTACACCCCGGGCGTAGCCAAGGTCTGCACCGCGATCAAGGACGAACCGCAGCTGGCGCGCACGCACACGTGGACCGGCCGGCTCGTCGCGGTCATCTCTGACGGGTCGGCTGTGCTCGGCCTCGGTGACATCGGTCCGGCCGCCTCGCTGCCGGTGATGGAGGGCAAGTGCGCCCTGTTCAAGTCCTTCTCCGGGCTGAATGCGATTCCGATCGTGCTCGATACCAATGACACGGACGAGATCGTCGAAACGATCGTCCGGATGGCTCCGACCTTCGGCGCAATCAACCTCGAGGACATCTCCGCCCCACGCTGCTTCGAGATCGAGGACCGGGTCAAGGAAGCCCTCGACATCCCCGTCATGCACGATGATCAGCACGGCACCGCCGTCGTCGTCCTCGCCGCTCTGACGAACGCTCTGCGCGTGGTGAAGAAGTCCTTCGAGTCCGTCCGCGTGGTCGTCTCCGGCGCCGGTGCCGCCGGTGTGGCCGTGGTGAAGATCCTCGCCGACGCCGGTGTGAAGGACATCGTCGTCCTCGATTCCAAGGGAGTCGTCGAGTCCGGCCGCTCCGACCTGTCCGAGACCAAGCAGTTCCTCGCCGAGTCGACGAATCCGCGCGGAATCTCCGGTGGGATCGGCGAAGCCCTCGACGGTGCCGATGCCTTCATCGGCGTCTCCGGCGGCACCATCGACGAGGCGCACCTGGCCAACATGGCCGACGACGCGATCATCTTCGCTTTGTCGAACCCCAACCCCGAGGTGGTCCCCGACGTCGCGTCCAAGTACGCCACCGTGGTGGCCACCGGGCGCAGCGACTTCCCGAACCAGATCAACAACGTCCTCGCATTCCCCGGAATCTTCCGCGGTGCGCTCGACGCTGATGCGTCCGAGATCACCGACGATATGAAGCTCGTCGCCGCTCGTGCGATCGCCGATCTCGTCGGCGATGACCTCGAGCCCGGCTACATCGTGCCCGGCGCGCTCGATTCCCGTGTTGCCCCGGCCGTCGCCGAGGCGGTCGAGAAGTCCGCGCTCGAGGCGATGGCCGAGCGCTGAGGTCATAACGTCGCGCTGAGGTTCGCATGCGCCCGCTGAGGTTCGCATGCTTCAGCTGGTATCCGCTGATGTCAGCTGAGGTTTGGGTGGGGCAGGGTCTGCGGGCCGGCTGCTGAATCCTAACGGCGCTGAGGGGCGGGTGAAGAGAGATCTTCACCCGCCCCTCAGCTGTTGTTGCGGCCGGAGGTTCTGGCCCGCGCCGGCGCGCCGGAGTCGGTCAGCCGCCGGAGGGCTGCCGCCGACTCCCGGCAGCTGCGTTGCCGCGTTGCCGCTCAGTCGTCCGTGACGGTGATGGTGACGTCGATGTTGCCGCGGGTGGCGTTGGAGTACGGGCACACCTTGTGGGCCTTGTCGGCCAGCGCCTGGGCCTCTGCCTTGTCGAGGTGCGGGAGTGTGACCTCGAGTTCGGCGGCGAGCTGGAACCCGCCCTCATTGTCCTTGCCGATGCTCACGCGTGAGCCGACCGTGGAATCGTCGACGTTCGCCTTAGCCTGACCGGCCACGAGGCGCAGCGCTGAGTGATAGCAGGCCGCGTAGCCGACGGCGAAGAGCTGTTCGGGATTCGTGCCGTTGCCGCTGCCGCCCATCTCGGTCGGAGTCGCGAGATCGACATCGACCTTTCCGTCGCTCGTGCGTCCGTGGCCGTCGCGGCCTTCGCCTGTGGCCAGTGCTTCTGCTGTGTAGAGAGCCTTCATGATGTTTCCTTCCGTTGGTGGTGCATTGTCGGATCAGTGGTGATCAGTGGGGTCGGCGGTGATCAGTGGGGGTCGATGGTGAAATGCGGGTTCAGCGTTGCGGTACGGGGTCAGTGGCGCGCTGAGAATGCAGAGGTGGGGTGTGAGTTCAATGGTGCGGTAGGGGGTCGGGGGACTCGACCGGCGCGGGTTCCGCGCGCAGGTTCCTCGTCAGCGTGCGCAGAGTCTCCAGTAGCTCGGGCATCGACGCTGGGTCGAGGTTCGTGCGCTCACCGATCCGGGCCGGTACGCATTCGGCGCGTTCTTTGGCCGCTGCGCCCTCGGCGGTGGCGCGGACGAGAACTCTGCGCGAATCCTCGGCGGAACGATGGCGGGTGACGAAGCCGAGCGATTCGAGTCGTGACAGCAAGGGGGAGAGCGTGCCCGAGTCGAGCTGCAGACGCTCGCCGAGGCGCTTGACCGTCACACCATCGTCGTCGGAGCCCTCCTCCCACAGCACGAGCATCACCAGATACTGCGGATAGGTGATGCCGAGTTCGGCAAGGAGATCTTTGTACGACGCGGTCATAGCTCGTGACGCCGAATAGAGAGCGAAGCAGAGCTGCCGGTCGAGATCGAGCGCGTTCATGTGAAAAATGATTGCACACAATTCAATTGCGCACAACCAATAATCCCGAAAGGCATCGAGTTCCTAGGAGTCAGCCAGTTCACGGGAGGCGTCGATTGCCCAGGTGGCGGCGAGTTTCTAGGAAGAGAAGTTCCCAGGTGGCGGCGAGTTCCTGCGGGGAGGACCCCGCCGGTGGTGGAGTTCCCAAGTGGATTTCCGGGGGTGCGCATACGGATGAGGGGCGGGTGAAGATCACTCTTCACCCGCCCCTCGGCGGTGTGCGCTGAGCGGTGTCTGCCGGTTCAGCACTGCCGGCTCAGCTCTGTCGGCCGGTTCAGCTCTGCCGGCCCAGCGCTGCCGGCCCAGCGCTGCCGGCTCAGCGCTGCCGAATCAGCCCTGGTTGCCGCCTCGGCGGTTGCGCCACTGCTCGGCGGCGGCGCGAACGGCCGACTGGGCCGCGGAGCGCGGATCCGTGTGTCCCTGCTGACCGTGCTGACCTTGGCCCTGCCCCGGCTGGCCCTGTCCGCCTGCTCTCTGTCGGGAGCCGCCCTGGTTCTGTCCGCCGGCATACTGCCCGGACCGATCTGCCGGGGGAGTCGTCGGCTGCGGCGGGACGTTCGTGCCGCCGGTGCCGCCGGAGCTGCGCCTGGAGTCATCGCCCGCATCATCGCGGCCCTGCGGAGCGGGCAGATGCGAGCCTTCGTCGGCGGCATTCGCGGCGAACAGGGCGTTGCGGATCTCCTGCCCCATCTCGCCCAGGCCGCCCGGGTTCGACGGCATGAACAGCACGTTCGACCGGCCCTCCTGCGCGACGTTCTGCATCGTGTCGAAGTACTGGGTCATCATCAGCAGCTGCTCGGCAGTCTTGTGGATGCCCACCTCCTGGAGCAGTGCGTACTGTTCGGCGATGCCGTTGGCGATCGCCTTCCGCTGAGCGGCCACGCCTTCACCGTGCAGGCGCATCGCCTCGGATTCGGCCTGCGCCTGAGTCACGCGCTTGATCTTGTCGGCCTCGGCCAGCGACTGCGCGGCGACCTTGTCACGCTGCGCGGCGTTGATCGAGTTCATCGAATCCCGCACGCGCGGATCAGGGGTGATGTCCGTGACCAGAGTGCTCACGATCTTGAAGCCGTAGCGCTTCATCGACTCCGACAGTCGGCGCTCGACGTTTTCGGCGATGTCGTCCTTCGACTCGAACGCGGTGTCGAGCGTCAGTCCCGACAGTGCCGAACGGACGGTGTCGAAGACATAGGAGCGGATCTGCTCCTCCGAATTCGCCAGACGGTAATAGGCATCGGCGACGTTGTCCTCTTCGACAACGTACTGGACGGCGACCGGCACCGTGACGAAGACGTTGTCCTTCGTCTTCGACTCGATGTTGACCTCGAGCTGCTGGACGCGCAGCGAGATCGGCCTGCTCGTCGTCTCGATGAACGGCACCTTCGTGTTCAGTCCCGGCCGCGCGACCTTCTTGAACTTGCCGAACCGTTCGACGATGACGTTCTCCTGCGTCTTCACCGTGAAGAACACGCTCGTGCGCAGCTTCCCGAACAGCAGGACGGCGACGACGAGGATGATGATGACAACGGCGATGGTGACCGCCACTCCACTCATGACTCCTCCAATGGGTCGTGGTTGTCGGCCGTGCGACGACCGCTGACTCCTATCACTCTAGTAGTCATCGAGCGCCGCGTATATGACAAGGCCGCTGGTTCTCGTCTCGAGGGGGAGCTCATCACCGATACATCTGATGTCAGACGTAGACTGGAGGCTCAGCGTGGAACGACCACCGGCAGGTGATCATGGCGGATCCGACAGAGACCGGACGGAAAGTGACGACCTCCGACAGAATCAAGGCTCTCATTCTCTCCGATGGTCAGTGCACACTGCCGTCCTGCCCAAACTCAATGTAGCCGTGGCCTCCGACCTGGAGCAGACCGCGCAGGCCCAGGGCCTTATGCTCGAAGCGGCGGAATCCGGCGTGTCGAGGCTTTCCGCGCCGCGATCACCATCCACTATGAGCCGATCATGCGCCTTCGAACAGAAATGATTGACTGAACGCAGAAGGAGACAACATGGAAGTCGTCATCGCCGATGAATACACGCTGTCGGAACTCGCCGCCGACGCGATCGAGCGGCTGCTGCGCACCGAAGCCGCCCCGGTCATCGGGCTGGCCACCGGGTCGAGCCCGCTGCGCATCTACGATGAGCTGACCACCCGCCACAAGAACGAGGGTCTGTCCTTCGCTCACGCGCAGGCGTTCATGCTCGACGAATACGTCGGAATCGCCGACGAGCATCCGCAGCGCTATCGCAACGTCATCGACGCTGAGATCGCCACTCGCGTCGATTTCGCCGAGGGGGCCGTCCACGGCCCCGAGGGATCCGCCGATGACCTGGCGGCCGCCTCGGCGGACTATGAGCGAAAGATCGCCGAGGCGGGCGGGATCGACCTGCAGATCCTCGGGATCGGCAGCGACGGTCACATCGCGTTCAACGAACCCGGATCATCCCTGGCCTCGCGGACGCGAGTGAAGTCCCTGACGCATCAGACGCGGCTCGACAATGCGCGGTTCTTCGACGGCGACGTCGAGCAGGTGCCGAAACTGTGCCTGACCCAAGGGTTGGGCACGATCATGGAGGCGAAGCATCTCGTGCTCGTCGCGACCGGAGGCAACAAGGCCGAGGCAGTGCATCAGATGGTCGAAGGGCCGATCTCCGCGATGTGGCCGGCGACCGTGCTCCAGATGCACCCGCATGTCACGGTCATGCTCGACGA
This sequence comes from Brevibacterium sp. VCM10, assembly GCF_000583215.1. Lineage (NCBI taxonomy): Bacteria > Bacillati > Actinomycetota > Actinomycetes > Micrococcales > Brevibacteriaceae > Brevibacterium > Brevibacterium sp. VCM10. The sequence continues at coordinate 58,792 of NZ_JAJB01000048.1, read as the reverse complement.
TGCTGCGGCGTCGAGGCTGCAGCTCGGCGACTACTACCGCCACGCGTACGAGAACAAGCCGGAGTGGCAGAGCCTCTGAGGGCCTCGCCGCCAGGGAGCTCGCAGCCCTCGACCGTCTGGCCAGGCTCGTTCCGTCGGGTCGTTCACGCCGTGTTCCGTCGAGGGTGACGCTGTGGGATCCGGCCAGAGCTGCCGCGAAGGCGTGCTGGAAGGTCGGAGTGTCCCGGAGCGCCCATGCTCCCTGCTGACCACCCGGAGGGCGGCCGGCGTGATATCCGCGCAGGCGAGGGCGGGTGCAGTTGAGCTGGATCAATTCTGCGGTGTGCGCACGGTGATCGTCAGCTCCGGCTTGGCGGCCGGGCGCTCATCAGTGGGAAATGAGTCGACGACCTGATCGACGAGCGGCTGAAGGAACAGTCTGCCCAGCTGTCGGACCATGACGGTGACGACCTGATCGACGCGATCCCTGTCCGTCGAGGCGACGCCGCCCGAGCGCATCGAGTCGACACTCTGCAGCGAGAGCCGGGCCAGGCGTGTGATGAGAGTGCGATCGGCGGAGTCTTCGAGGAGTTCGCGACGCAGATAGCCGACGATGAGCGAGTTCGCCTTGAGCATCTGAGCCACCGCGGCATCACGCCCGGCGGTATCCGCGACGGAGTCCGGAGCTGCGGCATCGGCTTCGGTGATCGCTGCGGCGAATTGGTCGACGACCCAACCCTCGACGGCCGCCCGCAGTCCGTCCTTCGAGCCGAAGTGATGTGAGATCAGGCCGATGGCCACTCCCGCCTCGGAGGCGATCGCGCGCAGGGGAGTGCCGGCGAATCCGGTCGTGGCGAACTGATGGAGACCGGCATTGCGAATCCGGGCACGGCTCGTGAGATCTATCGCCGAGGAGTCGCCGGCGTCGGCGTTCCTGCTCTTGCGCTCCGCATTCATCGGCATATCCATGTCCTCACCTCTGTCGTCCGCGGCCATTCTCTCAGACCGTTGCTGTTGCCCTTTCTCCTGCCGATGCTCGTGCTCGTGTCGGTGTTCGTACCTGGAAACCGGAAACTTCTCGTCATATCATTGAACGTTCTTTCAATATCCTATACATTCATTCAGGAAAGTTGATTCGACTCGACCGGGGGATCCGCGAATGACCGCCTCTCAACCGCTCAGGGGAGTCACGGTGATCTCTCTTGCCGTCAATCTGCCGGGACCGCTGGCGGCAGCGCGCCTGCATGCTCTCGGTGCCCGGGTCATCAAGGTCGAACCGCCCGTCGGCGATCCCCTCAACCTGATGTTCCCCGCCTACTACCAGGAGCTCACCGACGGCCAGGAGATCCGCACCATCGACCTCAAAGATGATGAGGGAATCGAACAGCTCCGGACGCTCTTGGCCGCGGCCGACCTGCTGCTCACCTCGATGCGTCCCCGCGCAGCCGCCGCTCTCGGCCTGCCGGAACTCGTCGACGAACACGGGCTGGTCCACGTCGAGATCGTCGGCTTTGCCGGCGACCGCGCCGACGTCCCCGGCCACGACCTCACCTATCAGGCCGCTCACTCCACCCTCCTGCCCGGAACCATGCCCACAGTGCCCGTCGCCGATGTCCTCGGCGGCGAGCACGCGGCACTCCAGGCTCTGGCAGGGCTGCACGAACTCGAGACCCGACGCACTGCTGCCCAGGGTGCCGGTGATCAGGACGCGAACGGTCAGCACAGCGGCGGAATCGTCCGTCGCGTCGTCCTCGACCAGGCGGCCGAATGGGCGGCGGGACCGGCACGGCACAAAATGAGCACACCGGGAGGTCCCCTCGGCGGGGGAACGCCTTTCTATCGGACCTACTCGACGGCTGACGGTCATATTGCCGTCGCCTGCCTCGAGCCTCATTTCGCGAAGGCGCTGGCCTCCCTCGTCGGGTCCGAACACGAGGAACTCGAGAAGGCCTTCGCCGCCGAGCCGACGGCGTACTGGATCGACTTCGCAGCCGAGCATGATCTGCCCATTGAGCGAGTCGCTCTCGGCTGAACATCGCACACACGAATACCCCCCCCCACATGATCACCCGGAGCGCATCCCCGCACCAGCACCCCGCATCCCCCTCATCAGCACCTCCCACCACTGACCTCTCTGGGGCCGGCACGGCCCTTCGGAACCAACACGACGAGCAGATTCAGGAGACATCACAATGATTCTCGACGGATACCGCGGCGCCTGGGAAACCCAGGAGACCGACGACCTGCGTGATCTGGCACGCGGATTCTTCGCCAAGGAGATCGTGCCGCACGAGGCCCGCTTCGCCGAACAGAAGCAGGTCGATCGCGAAACGTGGACCCGGGCCGGCGATGCCGGTCTGCTGTGCATCTCGATCCCCGAAGAGTACGGCGGCGGTGGCGGCACCTTCGCCCACGAGGCGGTGCTCCTGCAGGAACAGGGGTTCGTCGGCGACACCGCATGGGGCAACAGCGTCCACTCGACGATCAACGCCCACTACATCAACGCCTTCGGCACCGAAGAGCAGAAGCGCAGGTGGCTGCCCCGCATGGCCACCGGCGAGCTCGTCTCGTCGATCGCGATGACCGAACCGGGCACCGGCTCGGACCTGCAGAACATCACGACCCGGGCGGTGCGTGACGGCGACGAATACGTCATCAACGGCGCCAAGACCTTCATCACCAACGGGTCCCACGCCGACCTCGTCATCATCGTGGCCCGCACGAGCGACGAGCCCGGTGCGAAGGGCGTTTCGCTCATCGTGGCCGAGGTCAACGATCTGCCGGGGTTCTCGCGCGGACGAGTGCTGGAGAAGGTCGGACTGCACGGACAGGACACGCGGGAGCTGTTCTTCGAGGACATGCGCGTCCCTGCCGAGAACGTCCTCGGCGGAGTCGAGGGCCGCGGGTTCATCCAACTCATGCAGCAACTGCCTCAGGAGCGGTTGGCGATCGCCGTCGGCGGTGCCGCGACCGCGGAATTCGCCGTCCGGGAGACCGTCGCCTATGCGAAGGAGCGGGAGGCCTTCGGCAGGCCCATCCTCGGTTTCCAGAACACGAAGTTCGTCCTCGCCGAGTGTGCCACCGAGGCATTGTCCGTCCGCACCTTCATCGACCACCTCACCAGCGAGCACATCAAGGGAACGCTGACGACAGAGCAGGCGTCGGCCGGGAAGTACTGGGCCACGGATGCCCAGAACCGGGTCGTCGACCGCTGCCTGCAGGTCTTCGGCGGCTACGGGTACATGGTCGAATACCCGATTGCTCGCCTCTACGCCGATGCCCGGGTGCAGAAGATCTACGGCGGTACGAACGAGATCATGAAGGAGCTCATCGCTCGGGGTCTGTGAGCCGGGCCCTGGCGCCAACGAGGCGTCCGGCACCAACTGGGCGTCCGGAGCGTGCGGGCCCCACCTGTACGCTCCCTCAAGACCGGGTGCGCGCGGGTATGGGAAGATTGAGGGCGTGTCGAAAGTACTTGAGATCCTGACCCCGGAGGGTCTTCCGCCGCTTAACCAGAAGCCCGGTGTCTCCTTCATCATGCCGGTCCTCAACGAGGCCGAGCACATCGAGCAGGCGATCACCACGATCCTCGCGCAGGAGTATGACGGGGGCAAGGAGATCGTGCTGGCTCTCGGTCCCTCGACCGACGATACGAATGCCATCATCGCATCGATGGCTGCGCGTGATCCGCGGATCCAGACGGTCGACAATCCGCAGGCCGCGACCCCGATCGGACTCAACCTCGCCATCGCCGCGACCCGGCACCCGGTGATCATCCGCGTCGACGCGCACTCCGGACTGAGGCCCGACTACACCAAGCAGGCCATCGAGACTCTGCGTGCGACGAAGACCGCGAACTGCGGCGGACTCATGCTCGCCCGCGGCAGGACCTCCTTCCAGAAAGCCGTGGCGCGGGCCTATATGTCCCCGGTCGGCCTCGGCGGTCCCGCGTACCACTCCGGCGACGAGGCGCAGGAAGCCGAATCGGCCTACCTCGGTGTCTATCGTCGGGAAGTGTTCGACCACCTCGGCGGGTTCGACGAAGGCGTCAAACGCGGTCAGGACTGGGAGCTCAACCTGCGCATCCGCACCGCCGGCGGCCGCATCTGGTTCAACCCCGACATGGAAGTCACCTATTGGCCGCGCGGCACCTGGGCGAAGATCGCCCAACAGTTCTGGGCCACCGGAATCTGGCGGGCCGAACTCATCCGCCGCTACGGACCCCAGAACTCGCTGCGCTACTTCGCCCCGCCGCTGCTCGTGCTCGGCATGAGCGCGGCCGTGATCGAGACCGTGCTCCAGCTGACGGGCACGACGAAGCGGTGGCCGAAGTTCCTCCGCCGGTTCACCTCGCTCATCCACGTGCCGAGCTTCGGCTACATCGCCGGAATCCTGGCCACCGCCTCGGCGGCGAAGGACTGCGGACGACGTGAGCGATTCTGGTTCGGCATCGTCCTGCCGACCATGCACCTGTGCTGGGGCGCCGGGTTCCTCCGGGGACTCGTCACCGGGGCCGGAACGACGAAGGACAGCAGCCGATGAGCAAGAAGAAGCCGAACCGGGCCCACCGGGACCGCTACGGTCGCGGCACCAATGATCCGCTGCCGAGCGTCGATCCCGAATCCCGCGAGCGGATTCCCGTGCCCGATCGTCCCGAGCCGAAGAAGTTCAACGCACCCCTGTGGGCCGGAATCATCGTCGTCGTCCTCGTCGCGGGCGTGTTCGCGATGAACCTCTTCGGCTCCGACGACCAGCTGACCGTCGATTCGCTCAACCCACCGGCCGTAGGCGCCCTCGACGGCGGATCGTCGGTGTACCCGGCGAACTCGAAGCTCGCCTTCACCGAGAACGTGAAGTTCGGCTACCTGCCCGCACCCACGCTCACCGCGCTGGGCGACGGCACGATCGTGGCCGCGAACCCGGAGACCGCCGCCGACGACATGGGTCTGAAGAAGAACCTCGACGAGCTCGACTCCGACGAATTCCTCGACCAGACCATCAAACCGGCCCGGAAGGACACGAGCCCCGGCGAGCCCATCACCTGGGACCAGATCGTCGACGAGTTCGGCGGGGACACCGTGTTCATGCCCGCCATCGACTCCACCGAGGTGGCCGCACCGGCATTGAAGACCATCACCGAGGCGGGGCTCGAGGATTCGACGCTCGTGCGCACCGATGACCCCGAGGTGGCCCGTGCCGCCGCCGATGCCGGAGTCGGCGCCATGTTCACCGGGGACGTGACGGCAACACGGAACGAGTCGCTTTCCGGTAGCGGATACACGGCCCTGGCCGTCGAGGCCGATGCCGCCGAGAAGTGGACCGGGGTCGACCTGGCCGTCTGGGCCACCGACGTCAAGGACGAGAAGCAGCTCGAGAAGCTCGCAGATGCCGGAGTCACCGGCGCGCTGAGTGAGAACCCGTACACAATCCTGCCGTCCGAAGTGAAGAAGAACTGACCTCGATAACCAAGGAGACGCAATGACTCAGCCCATCGGCAACCCATCGCATATCGGGAATCTGGATGCCAGCCAGCTCGGCCCGCAGCCGACCTACCTGCCGGACGACCACCCGGACGTCGACGCTCGCAAGCGCATCGACGCAGGTGAAGAGCCCATCGACGTGGCAGCCGCACTGCCGGCCTCATCCTTGGCGTGGGCGGAACTCGCCGATGAAGCGCATCAGGAGGGCCGCCTCGTCGACGCCTATGCCTACGCCCGCGTCGGCTACCACCGCGGGCTCGATGCCCTGCGTGCCGCCGGATGGCGCGGTGCCGGCCCGATCCCGTACTCGCACGAAGTCAACCGCGGATTCCTCCGTGCGCTCTACGCCCTCGGCCGTGCCGCCGGAGCGATCGGCGAAGGCGAAGAGGCCGCGCGCATCGAGGAGTTCCTGCACTCCTCCGACCCGACAGCCGTGGACGCCATCGGCCGCGGGGAGTAAGGGAGCAGGCCCGCCGCACCGTCGGCGGATACATCGGCCTCCGTGGCGCGTGAGCAAACGCACCACGGGGGCCGATTGTGCTTGTCGGCAGGGCGGCGTAGAACTATATGAATGGGTAATGTTTCCGAGACGGTCATGACGGCAGAGCAGCGCAAGATCCTGGCGGTGATGCTCGTCCCGATGTTCATGTCGCTGCTGAGCGTCTCGATCGTCAATGTCATCCTCCCCGACATGCAGCGCTCGATCGGCGCCTCGAACTCGGCGATCCAGTGGGTTCTGTCCGGCTATACGCTCGCCTTCGGCGTGCTCCTCGTCGCCGCCGGCCGAGCCGGCGACCTCTTCGGCCGTGGTCGGCTCTTCGTCATCGGCGTCAGTGTCTTCGCCCTCGGTTCCCTCATCTCGGGACTGTCCCCGGACCCGCTCGTGCTCAACATCGCCCGTGTCGTCATGGGCCTGGGCTCCGGCCTGCTCAGCCCCCAGGGCGTGGGGATGCTCCAGCAGTACTTCCACGGCAAGGTGCGCGGTCGCGCCTTCGGAATGTTCGGCACGATCGTCGGGGTCTCCGTGGGCATCGGCCCCGTCCTCGGCGGTGGACTCATCGCTGTCCTCGGCGACGAGTGGGGATGGCGTTCGGCGTTCCTCATCAACGTGCCGATCGCCTTGACCGCAATCATCCTCGGTCGGTTCTGGCTCCCGAGGAGCGCCTGGGTCGGCGCCGGCACTGGGTCCGACACCGATTCCGAGTCCGGTGCCGACTCCGACTCGCACGGCCGACGCCGCGCCGACTTCGACCCGGTCGGGCTCGTTCTGCTCGGCGTCGGCACGCTGCTGGTCATGCTGCCCTTCCTCGAGCGCAGCGCAGGTGCTTGGATCTATGCCCTCGTCCCCGTCGGCGTCGCCGTCGTCTGCCTGTGGGTGCGATGGGAGAACCGATACTCTCGCCGGGGCGGATCACCGATGGTCGATATGCAGCTGTTCCGGACACGCAGCTTCGCCTACGGGGCATCGCTGACGTCCATGTATTTCGTCGGAATGCCCGGCATCTGGGTCATCGTCGCGCTCTACCTGCAGAACGGTCTCGGATTCCCCGCCCTCCACGCGGGCCTTGTCGGTCTGCCCTCGGCGCTGCTGTCGGCCATCGCAGCACAGGCAGCCGGCCGGGTCGTGCTCACCTTCGGCCGGAAGATGGTCGTCCTCGGGGTGGCGATCGGTCTGACCGGGGTCGTCGCCTCGGCGCTGCTCGTACTGGCACATGAGGCCTGGGGGATCAGCATCTGGTGGCTGCTGCTGACGCTCGGGATCACCGGCCTCGGGCAGGGAATGGCGATCAGCCCGAACCAGACGCTCACTCTGGCCGAGGTGCCCGTCGAGTACGCGGGCAGCTCCGGCGGTGTGATGCAGACCGGGCAGCGGGTGGGTACGGCCATCGGCATCGCGATCGTCACCGCCGTGTTCTTCGTCGTCCAGCCTCTCGCCGGCTACGGCGCCGCCATCGTCGCGGGCTTCGGATTCATCGCGCTCGTCATCGTCTTCGCCGGAATCATCGGACTGGTCGATCTCGCGCGCGGTCGGGCCAAGGCCCGGCAGGAGAGGCAGCCGGTCAGCAGCTGACGCCCGGTCTGACGGCATCGTCGATTTCCACGTCGAGGTGCTCAATCAGAACGACGCGGTCCTCCCGATTGCGACTTAAGTGGATCCAGATTGCTCGTCTACTCGTAAGCAGCGGGCAATCTGGCCCCACTTAAGTTTCGTCAGCGGGAGGAGAGAGGCTTGCTTGCGTAGGGGAGAGCGTCGCTCGCCCGCTTCGGCCGCGTCTGAGCGGAGGCGACTCGGGCGGGTCAGTCGCGAGATTCAGGGGCGGTCGCCTCGGCGCGTTCGATGTCCTGGGCGGCGAACACGGCGTCGAGGAGGCCGGGGAAGCAACTCACGCTCGCCTGCCCAACGGCCGATGATGCGGGCGTCTCGGTCGGCCAAAATGATGGTCACCGAGGCGTCCTGCAGCTGAGCCGACAATCGGTCGAGGACCGGACGGGCTGCCAACAGCACCCGATTGTCCGGAATGCCTTCGTCGGTGAAGGGCAGCTCTCTGGCGGAACTGCTGACTCCGATGACCTGACAACGGCGCCATGACCGATCGATCTCGGCCCGGATAGCCGCCGAATCAGGAAGCGCCTGCGCGTCGAAGTCAGCGACAGGCTCTGCTGCGGCTGCGGTTCTGTGGCGAGCGGCTGTGCTCAATGTCAACACCTCGATGTGTTCGATGACTGACGGCCTTGGCTGGGACCTTCAGTTCTACAGTTGCCGCTTCAGCAGCGAAGTGTCCTAGAATGCAACAACGGCGGCTGGGAGGCCGTGTCACACGGTGAGTGCAAAGACGGACAGCAGAAAGCAGGTGTCGCAATGAGTGGAAACGAGATCTCGGAAGTCGCCAAGGGATTCACCTACCTCGAGTGCCCGCGGTGGCATGATGGTCGACTGTGGTTCGTGGACTTCTATACGTTCACGGTCAACGCGGTCAATGACGACGGGAGCATCGAGGAAATCGCCGTCGTCGATCAGCAGCCCGCAGGTCTGGGCTGGCTGCCGGATGGGCGGATGCTCATCGTGTCGATGAAGGACCGCAAAATCCTCCGCCGCGAGACCGACGGGTCGCTCGTCGAGCACGCCGACATCTCCGCCCACTGCTCCGGCCACGCCAACGACATGGTCGTCGCGGAGAACGGGCAGGCCTATGTCGGAGAATTCGGGTTCGACCTCATGGGCGGGGCCGACCACGAGTTCGCCAATGTCATCCTCGTCAACACCGACGGCACCTCCCAGGTCGTCGCCAGCGGACTCTCGTTCCCGAACGGCATGGTCATCACCCCTGGCGGGAAGACCCTGATTATCAACGAACTCTTCGGCAACAAGATCACCGCCTTCGACATCGAGGCGGATGGAACGCTGGGCAACAAGCGGGATTTCGCGAACTTCGGTGAGATCGGCGATGAGCCGAACGTCGCCAAGCGGATCGAAGCCGCGACGATCGTCCCTGACGGGCTCGCGCTCGATGCAGAGGGCGCGGTGTGGATCGCCAACACCGTCAACCAGAAGGCCACTCGCATCGCCGAAGGCGGCAAGGTTCTCGAGGAGGTCAATACCGCCCCGGACGGAATCTTCGCCGTTGCGCTCGGAGGCGAGGACGGCAAGACGCTCTTCCTGTGTGCGGCCCCCGACTGGGATGAAGGCGCACGCAGCAAAGCGCGCGAGGGACGCATGCTCGCAACAACCGTCGACGTCCCTCACGCAGGCAGGCCCTGAGTCCTACAGCCGACGCTTGGGACACCCCGCCGAGGCGGTCGTGCCGTCATCGATGCCGACATCGATGACGGTGCGACCGCCTTTCGTCGTGCCCGGATGCGGCTGGGCCTTCGCTCCCGCACGGACGAGCTGAGCCGCCTCGGCGAGGACGGAGATCTACGGCATCTGTCGTCATTTGACGACAAGGTGACTGACTGACTCGATATAGGACACCGCGGGGGTCGACGGCGAATCTATCGTCGAATCATCCGGGCAGACGAACGACCGATTGAAAGGCATCTCGCGCTTCGAGTCCACCGCCGAGGTCGAGCGGGAGTGGCGTGCCCATGTCGACGACCTATTCGTCAATTCCCTGTTCCCCAAGGCAGAGTCGTGGTTCTGGGGCGCCAACGTTCCCGGCAAGCCCGCGCAGATGCTCAACTATTCGGGTGGCGTTCCCACCTACCTCGAGCGGTGGGACGAGGTCAAGCGCGACGGCTACGCCGATTTTGAGTTCGATCGTGAGCATACTTAACTGTCGTTCGCGGGCACAGGTGCCTGTTCGTGCAGGCGCTGTGGCGACTCGGCCGGGTCAGGCTTGAGGATCGGGGGCGGTCGCCCCGGCGCGTTCGATGTACTGGGCTGCGAACACGGCGTCGAGGAGGCCGGGGAAGCGAGCGTCGAGATCGTCCTTGCGCAGGGAATTCATGATCTTCGTGCCCTCATATTCCTGTCGGATCACGCCGGCTTCGCGCAGAGTGCGGAAGTGGTAGGTCGCCGTGGACTTCGACACCGGCAGCTCGAAGGTCGCGCACGCATGATCGCCGAATGCGTCGTTGAGCTTGCAGGCAACGGTCCGACGGACCGGGTCGGCCAGCGCGGCCAGAACCGCGTCGAGTCTCATCTCGCCCCTGCTGGGGTGGTCGAGTGTGCGCATAAGGACCCTCCCTTCTCGCCATCGTGTCGGTCAGCGTCGGTGGATGTCGTCTGAACAGCCGCCGATCACAGGTAGCGCCGTATCTCTCCCATTGTACGAAACATTTGGTAGTACGAAATTCATCGTAGTAGAGTGCGAACCCGAAGTACGAAGAATCTCATACTTCTGGACGATCATTCTCGACGAGATCACGAGGTCTTATGTCTCATCTGCTGTTCGAACCGCTCACTCTGCGCGGACTGACCTTCCGCAACCGCATCTGGGTTCCGCCCATGTGCCAGTACTCCGTCGAGGCTCTCGACGGCGTTCCCGCACCGTGGCACACCGTCCACTACGGCGCCATGGCCAGGGGAGGCGCGGGAGCCGTCATTGTCGAAGCCACCGGCGTCACTCCCGAGGGGCGGATCTCGGCGAAGGACCTGGGGCTGTGGAACGACGCGCAGCGCGACGCCTTCGCCCCCATCGTCGACTTCCTTCACTCGCAGGGCGCCGCCGCGGGCATCCAGCTCGCCCATGCCGGCCGCAAGGCCTCGACATATCCCGAGTGGGGGACCGACCACGACGGCAGCCTGCCCGTCGACGAAGGTGGTTGGCAGACCGTGGCTCCGTCCGCGTTGGCCTTCGAGGGCCTCGCCGAACCGCGTGCCCTGACTGAGACGGAGATCGCCGAGGTGGTCGCGGCCTTCCGGTCCTCGGCCCGCCGGGCGATCGAGGCCGGGTTCGACTTCGTCGAGATCCACGCCGCGCACGGATACCTCCTCCATGAGTTCCTGTCGCCGCTGAGCAATACGCGCACCGACTCCTACGGCGGAACATTGGAGAACCGGGCCCGTCTGCTGCTCGAAATCGTCGATGCCACCCGCGCCGAGGTGGGCGAGGACGTTCCCGTGTTCGTGCGCCTGTCCGCAACGGACTGGACCGACGGTGGGCTCACACTCGACGACACCGTCCACGTCGCCGGATGGCTCAAGGAACACGGCGTCGACCTCATCGACGTCTCCTCCGGCGGCAATGTGATGGCGTCGATTCCCGTCGGTCCCGGCTACCAGACGACCCTGGCCGTCGGCGTGCGTCAAGGGTCGGGCCTGCCGACCGCGGCAGTGGGAATGATCAACGAACCGTTCCAGGGCGAGCACATTCTGGCCACCGGTCAGGCCGATGCGATCCTTGTGGGCCGCGAACACCTGCGTGACCCGAACTTCGCGCTGCGCGCCGCCGGCGCCCTGCGCTTCGACATCGACTACCGCCCGGCTCAGTACCACCGCGCCTATCAGTGAGCTGAGCTCAATTCGCTGGAGCGGCTCGGTGCTCATACGCTGACGGCCCAGTTGAAGTTGAATAGCACATGTTCAAATGTGTGCTCTTCGACTTCAACTGGGCCGTTCGGCGTCTGGCGTCTGCGCGGTCAGCGCCTCGCCGAGGGGGAGCGTCTGGAGATGTGGCTAAGTCCAGAACGGTCGGTCGCTGCTAAGCCAGCCCGCCGAGCCACAGCCCGATCGCCGCGGCCGTCGTGGCGAAGACGAGGGTGCCCAAACCATTGACCAGGCCGGCGACCCAGCGGCGTTCCTGGAGAAGCCGAACAGTCTCGAAGCTCGCCGTCGAAAACGTCGTATAGCCGCCGAGGAATCCCGTGCCGAGCACCAAGTGCCAGGCTTCCGGCAGCAGGTTCGCTCCGGCCAGTCCGGTCAGCAGTCCGAGCACGAGCGACCCCGAGACGTTGATGATGATCGTCCCCCACGGCAGGGCCGTGCTCATCCGGGACTTGATGAGTCCGTCGAGCAGCATCCGTGACGAGGCGCCGAGCCCGCCGGCGGCGGCAAGAGCGATGAAGACCAGCGGCGTCATCGGGCACTTCCCGGGTGAGGGTTCGTGGAGACATCGGGACCGGCATCCGCGGCGTCCTCGTCCCAGGCATCGGGGTCGATCGGCAGATCGGCGGCCCCCTCGTCGACCTCACTGCCGCCTCGGCGCAGCGCCGTCGCCGTGGCGATGCCGGCGAACGTGGCGAGACCGCCGATGAGCACCGTGCCCACCCCGTAGGCCAGACCGACACCGGGGCTGCTCGCACCGCCCGGACCCGCGCCGAGGAGGCCCGCCGTATCCGCGGCCAGCGCACTGTACGTGGTGAACCCGCCCATGAAACCGGTGCCCACGAGGATCCGGGTTCTGCGGCGCCATCCGTCATCGGGACCGCTGCGCGCCAGGGAATCCAAGAGAAGACCGAGTGCGAACGCGCCGAGGACGTTGAGCGTGAGGATCGCCCACGGCACATCGCCGAGGGACGGCAGGCTCAGACTGACCGCCTCGCGTGCCGCGGTTCCGAGCGTGCCGCCGACGAATGCGAGCCCCAGATAGGACAGGCGCAGGTGGACCGGCCGGGTCACTGCCCGGCCTCGTCGGTCTGAGATTCAGCAGCGGGGGAGGCGCCTGGTGTCGGCGACGTCGCAGCAGCTTCGGGGGCATCCATGCCCTCGGCGCCTGCTGCCAGCGGAACGACGACGAGCGGGCGATGCTGGTGCCTCGACAGCTGGATCGCGACCGAACCGTTGAAGAACTCGTGCAACGATCCGCGGACACCTGCGCGACGGACGCCGAGGACGATCATGCGGGCATCGAGTGCCTCGGCGAGCCGGTCGAGTTCCTGTGCCGGCGACCCGGCCAGCGCGCGAGTCGACCAGGCGACATTTGTGCCTTCCAGCGCGGCAGCGATACGGTCCTGGAGTTCGGGGTCGAATTCGGTGGTCGCCTCGTCGGTGGTGTCGGGATCGATAGGCATCGAGAGCACGGAGCCGTCGGGACGAGTCTCAACGGTGTAGCGGGAGTCGTCGACGTGGGCGCAGACGAGCTCGGCGTCGAAGTGGGCGGCGTAGTCCGCGGCGGCGGCGATCACCTCGGCGGGCTGATCGGGGACGACGCCGAGGATGATGCGGGCGCGCGGCGGCCCGTCGTATATCGGATCGGGGCTGGCGGTCATGGTCTCTCCTACCTTTCGGGCATGCTGAAGCCGGTCGAGGTAGGGACTGTTGTCGAAGACGAACACCGAGGTTCCGCTTCCGAGGTTGGGTACGGCGAGCCCCACCGCCGTGCCGCGCAGTCGCGACACCAATATTGTGCCACAGGACCATAGCGAAAGGGCCGTCGGATGGCCGGCATCCGAAGATGGCCGGCATCCGACGGCCCCCGCTGGGGTATCAGCGCTCGCCGAGCCTCAGCCTTCGCGGATCGTCATCCGGCTCAGTTTGTCGCCGTCGATGACGAAGCCGAACGATGACCGGCCGTTGGCGTGCGTGGAGCGCCAATCGCCGACGACGATGACGTCGTTTCCGTCGACGGTGACCTCCTCAGGCGTGAGGATGCCGGTTGCGCCGATGAACTCCTTGTCGCTCCACGCTTTGATGGCCTCTCGGCCCTGGAACTCGCGGCCCCAGTCATCCACGACTCCGTCAGAGGTGAATGCGTCGAGGAAACCCTGGTCATCGTGAGCGTTGACGGTGTCGATGAATCCGGCGACCGGTTCGGGAATCTGCACATCTGACATGTGTGCTCCTGTGGTTTTGAGAGGTGGTTGTCGGATGGGTGCTCAGGGGACGGAAGTGTCCTGTCCGCCTCAGCGAGTGGTGTAGCCGCCGTTGGCGAAGATCGTCTGGCCGGTGATCCAGCTGCCTTCCGTGGCGAGGAATCGCACGATCGGTGCGATGTCCTCGATCCGGGTCAGACGGTTGCCCATGCCCTGCGATTTGTGGAACTCCACTCGTTCCGGAGTCTCCTGACCGTAGAAGAACGGAGTGTCCATGGGCCCGGGTGCGATGGCGGTGACGGAGATGCCGCGGTCGGCATATTCCTTCGCTGCGGCTCGGGTGAAGTGCTCGACCGGACTCTTGCCGCCGGCATAGGTCGAATAGCCGTCGGTGAACGCGGCGAGCAGGGCAGTGACGATGGTGACGATCTTCCCATTGTCGGCAAGGTGTCTGCCTGCTTCCTTGATGAAGAAGTAGGCGGCCTTCGCGTTGATGTCGAACATCGCGTCGTACTCGTCCTCGGTGGTCTCCGCAATGGGCTTGCGCAGAACCTTGCCAGTCGTGTTCACCGCGATATCGATGGGCCCCAGCGCAGAGACGGCATCGTCGAAGAGCCTCTCGACGGTGGCGGGCTCGGTGAGATCTCCGGTGAGCAGAACGCCCTTCGATCCGCTGGCCTCGACGGCCGCGAGTGTCTCTTCGGCCTCCGGGCGCGTTGATTCCGAGTTGTAGTGGACGGCGATATCGGCTCCGGCCGCGGCGGTCTGTCGAGCAATGAGTCCGCCGAGGTTCTTCCCGCCTCCTGCGATGAGGATGGTCTTGCCTTGCAGAGTCTGTTCGGTCATGGTTTCAACCTCCGTATCGTTGTTACATCGGACTATATCGACGGTACACTATAATATAGCGATATGACAGAAGTTGAGGAAACGGATACACGGACCCGTCTGCTCGAAGCGGCCGCCGACCTCATTGCCGCGGCGCCCGGAGAGGACTTCTCTCTGCGGGCGGTCTGCGACGCGGCGGGGGTCAAGATGCCCACTCTGTACCATTTCTTCGGCAATAAGCAGGGGCTGATCGAGGCCGTCGTCGAGCGTGGCTTCGACATGTATCTGTCGGCCAAATCCTCGACCGAATCCAGTGGCGACCCGATTCAGGATCTGCGTCTGGGCTGGGATGCTCACGTCGCCTTCGGCCTGGAGAATCCGGGTTTCTACACCCTCATGTACGGCAAGGTCAGGCCCGGCTATTCGCCCGAGGCGCAGTCGAAGCCGAGTGAGATTCTGCGCGGTCTGACGCTCAAAGCGGAACAGGAAGGACGGCTCGTCGTCGGCCACGAGCGGGCGGCCGCTCATGTGCTCGCCACGAATATCGGAGTCACATTGCGACTGATCATTCAAGGCAGGAACGATCCCGAACTTTCAGCAGGAGTGCGTGAAGGCGTCCTCGCCGCCATCACCGGAACCGGACAGACGGAACCGGGCGACGGTCGTCTGGGTCACGCTGTCATCGAACGTGCTGCGGCGAATCCGGACATCCTGGGCGAAACGGAGACTCAGCTCCTCATCCAGTGGATCGGCCGCCTCGGCGAGGTCTGAAAACGGTCGCCGAACGGGCGGCCGCGCCCGCCTGTTCGGCCGAGGCGGGGCCGTCGGTGCGGGAGCGCTCGGACGTCGTGGTCGAGCGAGGTCGGAGCCGCCTCGGCGAAGGTGTCGTCGGAATCAGCGCTCTGCGCGGTAGCGGTCGACGGCAAGGCGGAGGCGCTGCAGGCCATCGTCGATGCGGTCTGGAGCCGCCGAGGCGAAGCACAGCCGCAGCGCGTTCGAGAAGTTCCCGGCCGGGGAGAACGCGGGGCCGGGGATGTAGGCCACACCTTCCTCGAGTGCGGTGGTCATGAGGTCTTCGGTGTTGATGGATTCGTCCTCGAAGGTCACCCACAGGAAGAATCCGCCGTCGGGATTCGTGGCTCGGATCTCGCCGGGGAAGAGGCGGGCCAAGCCCTCTGACATCGCGATCTTCCGGTCGCGGTAGGCCTTGCGCAGGACCTCGACGTGGGAGTCAGCACCGCCTTCGGCCAGCCAGCGGGCGATGAGGTGCTGGTTGGGAACGGGGGCGCAGGAATCCATTGTCTGTTTGGCGTTGACGGCGAGTTCGCGGACCTCCGGGTCGACGTCGATCCACCCGACCCGCAGGCCCGGGGCGACGAATTTCGAGAAGGTGCGCACCCCGAAGATGAGGGGATCATTCGGGCTGAGGTCGCTCAGCGCCGGCAGGGACTGGCCCTCGAAGCGGAGCATCCCGTACGGATTGTCCTCGATGATGACCGAACGGTGGCGGTGAGCGAACTCGAGCAGGCGTTCGCGACGCGGCAGCGACATCGTCACTCCGGCCGGGTTCTGGAAGGTCGGGACGGTGTAGATGACCTTCGGGGCGCGCCCGGTGCGCTGGGTGTGCTCCTCGAGGGCGTCGATCTGCATGCCTTCTTCGTCGACGGGGATCTCGAGGATCTCCGCCTCATAGCTCATGGCCGTCGCCGAGCCGTTCGTATAGGTCGGCGACTCACAGGCGACGAGGTCGCCGGGGGTGACGAAGAGTTTGAACCCGAGATCGAGCCCCTGCATGCCGCCGGAGGTGATGAGGAGACGGTCGAGGTCCCCCTGCTGTTCGAGCGGGATCTGTCCGGTGGCGGCGAGGTAGTCGTGGAGGGCTTCGATGAGGATGGGCTCGCCCTTCGTCTCCCCGTAGGTGAAGTTCTCCGGAGAGAAGACGTCCGAGGCGATGCGGGCGAAGTCCGCGGCCGGGAGCATGTCCGGTGCCGGCGCACCCATGCCGAACTTGACGATGTCATGGTGATATTGGGCGAGCACCGTGGTGGAGGCATCGATGACGGAGCCGACGAGCTGATCGCGGCGGCGGGCGTAGGGCAGCGCGGGGGACTGCGACTGGTTCTCGGGCTGGTTCTGCGAAGCACTCGTGGCCGGATGCATTGACGTGGTGGACATGAGCGACCTCCTCTGAGCGGTGATGCCCTGAAGCCGACGGCTCCGGCGACAATGCCAAGGCTCCTGCCCGAACGACGGTGTACGTGGGTCACTTCAGCATAGGGGTGGGGGACGTGGCGGACAAGGATGCTGATCGCCTGCGATTTCGGGCGAGTCGTCGATCGGATCGGTCCTCCCACGCCGAGGCGGCTCTACAGTGGGGACATGACAGGTGCAGACGCCGACGGCGGCAGTAGGGCTATCAGACCCACCGATGTGCGCGAGTCCGACCTCGGCGTGCAGTTCACAGCGTTCATCGACGAACACCGACAGCACCTGCTCGGGAGTCTCGACGACCTGAGCGAAGACGAGGCGAGGCGGTCCCTGGTACCGAGCAGAACCCGCCTGCTGTCTCTGCTCAAACATGCGGTGTTCGTCGAAACCGTCTGGTTCGGTGAGGCGGTCACCGGTCGGAGCCGGGTCGACTACGGGCTGCCGCACGACTCCAAGGACTCTTTTCTCCTCGATTCCTCGGACACGATCGCCAGCGTTTCGGCTGACTATCGGGCCGCCGTGGAGCGGTCGCATTCGGCGATCGAGGGAATGGATCTCGACACCGTGCTCACCGGCCATCGGGCGGGACCGATGCCGCTGCGATGGGTCCTCCTCCACGTCCTGCGGGAACTCGCGCAACACTGCGGGCACGCGGATATCCTCCGCGAGCAGATCCTCGCCGAGCGGGAGAGACGCGGCTGAGCTCTGCGCGTTAGGGGGAAGGCTGCCTCGGTGGTTCGGGGCGGTGCCCGACGGGGCACCACCTCGGCGATATGATGCGCCCGAGTGAGTACGGTCCCGTGGGCGAGCGCCGCGGCCGGCGTCGTCGGCTCGGATCAGCCCTGAGTATGATGTGAGCCCCGGCGGCGCAGAACTACCATGGCCGACATGAGCAATCGATCGATCCGGACCGAGGGCCACCGCCCGGAGCCGCAGCAGCCCACCCCCGACCGAGTCGACCGCATCCGTCGCACCCTCACCGCTCATCCGTGGATCGTCGACTCGCTGCTCTGGGGTCTGCCGATCACCTATCTGACCGTCGTCTTCACCTCCTCCCAGGCCGAGCGGAGCGAGATCGCCCTGGTGCCCGTTGCAGTGCAGATCGGCATCGTTCTGCTCCAGACGCTGCCGCTGGGACTGCGGCGCACAGCCCCGCTGCTGAGCTCCTCGCTCATCGCCGTCGGCTGCCTGCTGACCGTGCTCACGATGATGGGACCGACCTTCGGCATCGTCGCCGTTCCGCTCACCGTGTATTCGACGACGGCGTGGGGGACACGCAATCACGGTCGCATCGTGCTCGTCCTGGGCCTGCTCGGCGCACTCTTCCTGGGCGGGTGGCTCTACCTCGTGTCCCTGCAGGCGACGATCGGGGTGAACCCGCGCCCCTTGGCCTTCGGCGAATATGTGCTGCTGGTCGTCGTCGTGGCACTGTGTGCGTCGATCGTGCTCATCGCCTGGCTGTTGGGCGGAGTCGGATTCCGTCGCCGCCGCGAGATCGAGGGTATTCGGGAGCGCAACCGCCTGCTGGAACGCGAACGCGAATCCGAGACCCGGCTGGCCGCCGATGCCGAACGCATGCGCATCGCCCGCGAAATGCATGATGTCATCGCCCATTCCCTGTCCGTCGTCATCGCCCAAGCCGACGGAGGTCGCTATGCGGCGAAGACCGATCCGGCTGTCGCGGTCGGCGCCCTCGAGACCATCGCACAGACCGGACGGGAAGCCTTGGCACAGACGCGGTCGCTGCTCGGCTTCCTCCGCGCCGAGGAGGACGACGAGCGCTCTTCGTCGCCGCTGCCCGGCGTCGCCGACATCGGCTCCCTCATCGACGATGTGCGGTCGGCGGGGCTCCCGGTCTCGGTGACCGAACTGGATGACGTCGACCGCGGCCGCTTGGCCGAAGGAGCGTCGCTCGCCGTCTACCGCATCGTTCAGGAAGCGCTGACGAATGTGCTCAAACATGCCGGAGACGGTGCTCGGGCACATGTCGAGCTGCTGGCCGAGGACGCGGAGCTCGTCGCCCGGATCAGCGACAACGGAACCGGACAGACGAGCGCCCGCGTGAGCGGAGAGACGGACGGCGACGGAGCCGACGACCCGACAGGGACGGCTGCCCACGGCCGTGGCTACGGCATCGTCGGCATGCAGGAACGCGCCGCGCTCTACGGCGGCACGCTCACAGCTCGACCGATCCGTTCGACCGGAGTGAAGGACCGGTCCGAAGGGCACACCGATGCGAAGCCCGGGTTGTCCTCCGGTGCGGTCATGGGAAGCGCCTTCGGAACGATGACGGGATTCCTCGTCGAGGCCCGACTGCCGCTGTCCGCTCCCGCGCCCACTCCCGAACCCGAACCCGGGCCCGAGTCCGGACCCGATTCCGGACTCACCCCGGGCACCGGCACTCATGGTTCGTCCGATCAGGGAGAGAATGGGTCTGCCGGAACCGGGCAGATCGCCGTAGCGGGACAGGCTGCCGGGGCCGGAGAGAGCCAGTCCGCCGAGACTGCCGAGGCTGCCGAGAGCGGAGAGAGCCAGTCCGCCGAAGTCGAGGAGAGCAGCCGATGAGCGCCGATGGCGAGGCGACCGTGCGCGGTCGGACTGATGCTCGGGAGAGCGGGCCGCTTCGCATCGTGCTCGTCGATGATCAGGCCCTCGTGAGGGCGGGCTTCGCCATGGTCATCGACTCCCAACCGGACCTCACGGTCGTCGGACAGGCCGGCGACGGTGCGGCAGGTCTCGACATCGTCAGGCAGGACGAACCCGATGTCGTGCTCATGGACGTTCGGATGCCGCGTATCGACGGCATCGAAGCGACCCAGCGGATCCTCGCTCTCGCCGACGAGGGGACGATCCGTCCCCCGAAGATCATCGTGCTGACCACCTTCGACGATGACGATTACGCCCTGCGCGCGCTGCGCGCTGGTGCGTCAGGCTTCCTTCTCAAAGACACCCTGCCCGAGGTGCTCCTCGAGTCGATCCGCACCGTCCTCGACGGTGGTGCCGTCATCGCCCCCACCACCACCAGACGACTGCTCGAGACACGACTCCTGCCCCACCTCGGCGCGGAGTCTCGTTCCCATTCGGATCCGCAATCAGCGGCCTCGTCAGCTGGGGCGACCTCGGCCGGGGGCGTTGCGCCCACCCAGCCCGAAGGCGTTGAGCCTGCACCATCCGCGGCCGGTGCGAGCCGTCTCGATGCGGCCGATCTGCGCCGCCTGGAGTCTCTGACCCAGCGCGAGACCGAGGTTCTCGTCCTCATCGCCACCGGTCTGAGCAACACCGAGATCGGCGAGCGGCTCTTCCTCGCGCAGCCGACCGTGAAGACCCACGTCGGTCGGATCCTCATGAAGCTCGAGGCCCGTGACCGTGTGCAGGCCGTCGTGTTCGCCTACGAAGCCGGCCTCGTCGGCCCCGGTCACTGAGCCAAGGGCCATCCTCGGGGCCCGACGACGATCTCGGAAGCCCGAAATCATCCTCAGGTATGACGGGTGGGACACGGCCGCCTCGGCGCTCTGCGGCGAAGACCATCCTCAGGTCCGATGTGGGAGGGTGGGCCCGGCGACGAAGCTGGAGGCATGAACACATCAGCGACATACACCGATGCCCATCCTTCCCCGGCCTCATCCCCGACCTCGTCCCCGACCTCCGCGCAAGGGTCGACCCGGGGCCAGGGTTCGAACCCCGCGCCGAGGCTGGCCATCCAAGCCATCGGACTGCGCAAAACCTACGGCAAAGGGGACGCGCAGGTCCGACCGCTCGACGACCTCAGCCTCGACATCGAAGCCGAACGCTTCACCGCAATCATGGGACCCTCCGGCTCGGGCAAATCGACGCTGCTCAACATGCTCGCCGGACTCGACACCCCGGATTCGGGCGAGGTCTTCATCGGACGCACGGCGATCTCACGGCTGGGCGACCGCAAGCTCACGGCGCTGCGCCGTGACCGCATCGGCTTCGTCTTCCAGTCCTTCAACCTCGTACCCGCGATGAGTGCCGAGGAGAACATCCTGCTGCCCTCCCAGCTATCGGGGCAGAAGACCGACCGCCGCATCTTCGATCGCATGGTCGACCTGCTCGGTCTGCGCGAGCGCCTGGGCCACCGGCCGCACGAGCTCTCCGGCGGACAGCAGCAGAGAGTCGCCGTCGCTCGCGCGCTCGTCGCCCAGCCCGATGTGCTCGTCGCCGACGAGCCCACCGGCAACCTCGACTCGAGCTCCGGTGAAGAGGTCCTGAACATCCTGCGCGCCTCGGTCGATGAACTCGGCCAGACCGTCGTCATGGTCACCCACGATCCCCGGGCCGCCGCCCGCGCCGACCGCGTCGTTCTGCTCGCCGACGGACGGCTGGCAGGTGAGCTCTCCCAACCGGATCCGGATTCCGTGGCCGCCGCGCTGATGAATGTCACGGCGGCCTCGGCGTCTTCGGGAGCCGCACCTGCTGGCCAGTCGGCCGGGACCGCAACCGGCCCCGGGTCTCCAGCCGGAGCCGCGCCGACAGACGGAGGTGCCCGATGATCCGCATCGCCTGGTCCAACCTCCGCAGCGCCTCCGGGCGTCTGAGCGCGGCGATGATCGCGATCGCCGTGTCCGTGGCCTTCATCGTCGCGGCGCTCCTGTTCTCCCAGGCCTTCGGCGACACCCTGCGCAATCAGGTCCAAGCCGAATGGGCCGGTGCCGACGTTGCCGTCACCGCGGCCGCGTCCGAGGACCCGGCAGCTGCAGCCGATGAGGCCTCCCCGCTCACCGAGTCCATGCGTCAGACGGTGGCCGACGTCGAAGGGGTCGAGTCCGCCCAGCTCACCGAGTCCGCCTTCGTTGCCGTCGAGGCCGGGTCCACCTCGGTGACGGGGTCGGCCACGAATCTCCCACAGGGACAGGTCGACACCGTCGACGGCTCCGTCCCGGACTCGAACGACGAACTCATGCTCCGCGAAGCCGACGCGAAGACCCTCGGGGTCGGCGTCGGTGACACCATCACCCTCGGCGAGTTCGACGGGCCAGGGCATTCCGCCGCCGACGGCCCGAGCTACACCGTCTCGGGAATCATGCCCGGCTCCTCGTCCGCGGGGATGAATCTCTACCTCACCGACGACGGGCTGGCCACCGCTCCGGGTGAGCTCGTGCCCGACTCCATCCGGGTCGTCGCCGACGATGGGAGCGATCGCACGGCCCTCGCCGAGGCGGTCGGATCCGCGCTCGCCGATGCCGGTGCCGGAAAGGGCGTCTCAGTTCGGACCGTCGACCAGGTCGTCGAGGAGCAGATCGAGTCGCTGTCGAACACCACCGACATGCTCTCGACTGTCGGCATCGCCTTCGGACTGCTGGCCGCGGGGGTCGCGGCACTAGTCATCTCGAACACGTTCAACGTCCTCGTCGCCTCCCGCACCCGCGTGCTCGCACTCTTCCGCGCGATCGGAGCCTCACGCAGTCAGGTGCGCGGAGCCGCGGTGGTGGAGAGCCTCAGCCTCGGGATCGTCGGCTCCGTGTTGGGCGTCGGCCTCGGTCTCCTCATCGGATGGGGACTCTCAACCGTGGTTCGTGCGTTCTGGATGCCGGAATTCGCTCAGATGTCACCGTCCGTCTCGGCGTTCGTCGTCGGGCCCGTCGTCGGCACCCTCGTCACTCTCGCGGCAGGGTTGATCCCCGCGATCCGGGCCTCTCGGGTGTCCCCGATCGAGGCACTCCGACCGGTCGATGTGCCTGCGGCTGTCCCGCGCATCCGGTGGGTGCGACTGAGCCTGTCGCTTCTGCTCGGCATCGGCGGAATCGGTCTGTGCCTGCTCGGGACCACGAGCCAGTCCGTGCTGTTCGGCATCGTCGGCTGCTTCGCGCTCTTCGTCGCCCTCCTCGTCGGTGCGAAGGTCTTCGTGCCGCCATTGGTGGCGCTGTTCGCCGCCGCAGTCGGCCTCCTCACCCGGCGCTCGCCGGCAGTGAAGCTGGCCGGACGGTCGGCGAGCACAGCGGGAGGACGCACCGCCTCGACGACGGGTGCCCTGCTCATCGGAATCACCCTCGTCACGGCCGTGGTCGTCGGTTCCTCGAGCCTGCAGCGAACCCTCGAACTCGCCACTGCCGAGGACACCCCGGTCGACCTCGTGGTCTCCACGGCAGGGCAGGACGGTGCCGACGACGCGAAGATCGCCTCCGTGCTCGATGATTCGCCGATCGTCGAGGAACGCGAGAACGTTCCGGCGCCCACCGCCTCGGTGAGCGTCGACGGGACCGGCGAGTCCGGTGATGTGGCGATCACCAGCGCCGAGGCAGCCGCCGACTCCCCGGTCCTGCGCAGCGACGGCTACGACGTCGATGAGGGCACGATCCTCCTCGACCCGATAACGGTGGGACTCGACGAGGAGGATTCTGATGTCGACGGCCAGAGCGCGACCGTCCGCCTCGGCGATGAGAATCTCGATCTGACGATCGAGACCTCCTTCGACGTCCCCGCGGGGACGGCCTTGGTCAGCGGGACTGATGCCAAGACCCTCGAGGAGGCCGCCGG
This sequence comes from Brevibacterium sp. VCM10, assembly GCF_000583215.1. Taxonomy (NCBI): domain Bacteria; kingdom Bacillati; phylum Actinomycetota; class Actinomycetes; order Micrococcales; family Brevibacteriaceae; genus Brevibacterium; species Brevibacterium sp. VCM10. The sequence goes on along the minus strand of NZ_JAJB01000048.1, from coordinate 35,609 downwards.
CGACGATGTGGCCGAACAGACGTGGGCGAAGATCGCCGATCACGCTTCGACTTCGCAGATCGAGGCCCTGACCTCCGAACTCGACGCGGTCGGTGCCTCAGCCGATGCGACTGCGGCACAGTACCGGGCGGATTTCGCCTCGCTGTTCCAGGTCGCTCTGAGCATGGTGCTCGGACTTCTGGCGGCCGCGGTGGTCATCGCCGTGATCGGAGTGAGCAACACACTCACGCTCTCGGTCATCGAACGACGCCGAGAGGGTGCCCTGCTGCGGGCGCTGGGATTCACCCGAGCTGCGATGTCGCGGATGATCACGATCGAATCGCTGCTCATGACGGTCATCGCACTGATCGTCGGAGCCGGGGTCGGCACGTTCTTCGGCTGGGTCGGAACAGCATCGATGATGCCTGCCTCAGCGAATCCGGTGCTGTCCGTGCCGTGGACGCAGATCGGGCTGATCGGCATCGCCGCAGTGCTCGCCGCCGTTCTCGCCTCGGCGATACCGGCGAGGTCGATGTCGCGGATCGCCCCGGCCAAGGGGATGAGCATGGAGTGAGACCGGGGTCGGGTCTCGGTGCGGCCGCGAGTGGGAGCTTCGGGTCTCCTGCCCGCGGCCGCCTCGGTGAGGGAATGCTCCCGATGGCGGCTGTGTCGGTGTGACCCAGTAGACTTGGGGAGTAATGACATCCCCTTTCACTTCGAGGTGAAGCACTCTCATGCCAGCAATCGTTGTCGTCGGCGCTCAGTGGGGCGACGAAGGTAAAGGTAAGACCACCGATATCCTCGGCACCAGCGTCGACTACGTGGTCAAGCCCAATGGTGGGAACAACGCCGGCCACACGGTTGTCGTCGGGGGAGAGAAGTACGAACTCAAGCTTCTGCCGGCGGGCATCCTCTCACCGAACGTCACTCCGGTCATCGGCAACGGCGTCGTCGTCAACCTCGAGGCGCTCTTCGAGGAGATCGACGCCCTCGAGTCGCGCGGCGCGGACACATCGAAGCTGCGGATCTCCGCGAACGCCCACCTCGTGGCTCCGTACCACCAGACGCTGGACAAGGTGACCGAACGGTTCCTCGGCAAGCGGGCCATCGGCACCACCGGCCGCGGCATCGGACCGGCCTATATGGACAAGATCGGGCGCTTGGGCATCCGCGTCCAGGACGTCTTCGACGAGTCGATCCTGCGGCAGAAGATCGAAGGATCGCTGCGGCAGAAGAACGAACTGCTCGTCAAGGTCTACAACCGCCGGGCGGTGTCGGTCGAAGAGATCGTCGAATACTTCGAACCCTTCATCGAACGTCTGCGTCCCTACGTCGCCGAGACCGAACTCATGCTCAATGAGGCACTCGACCGCGGTGAGGTCGTCGTCATGGAGGGCGGACAGGCGACCATGCTCGACGTCGACCACGGCACCTACCCGTTCGTCACCTCGTCGAACCCGACAGCCGGCGGATCCTGCGTGGGCACCGGCATCGGCCCGACCCGGATCAACCGCGTCGTCGGCATCGTCAAGGCATACACCACCCGGGTGGGTGCCGGACCGTTCCCGACCGAGCTGTTCGATGAGATGGGCGAATACCTGCAGAAGGCCGGCGGAGAGTTCGGTGTCAACACCGGTCGTCCGCGCCGCTGCGGCTGGTATGACGCGGTCATCGCCCGCTACGCCGCCCGCACCAACGGCTTCACCGACTATGTGCTGACCAAGCTCGACGTGCTCACCGGCATCGAGCGGATCCCTGTCTGTGTCGCCTACGACGTCGACGGGCAGCGCCAGGATGAGATGCCGGTGTCGCAGACCGAGTTCCACCACGCGAAGCCGATCTTCGAGTACTTCGACGGCTGGACCGAGGACATCACGAAGGCTCGCACCTTCGACGACCTGCCGGTCAATGCGCAGAAGTACGTGCTCGCCCTCGAAGAGCTCTCGGGCTGCCGGATGTCGGTCATCGGCGTCGGTCCCGATCGCGAACAGTCGATCGTGCGTCACGACCTGCTGGACTGAGCAGGGCCCCCGGGGGCATCCCGCATCGAATCACATGGTGAAGGGCGGAGCCGACAGTGAGTCGGTTCCGCCCTTCGGCATGGGCCCGCCAGCACAGTGCTGTGGGTTGCTAACCCCGCAGCTTCCGGATGGACTCGATGGCGCCGTCGTAGGCGGCGGCGATGTCGACGAGGTCGATCCGGTCCGGCAGGTCCCCGGGAGGCTGATGGCTGAGGAGGAATTCCACGGTCGCCCGGACAGAGGCTTCGTCATTGCCCAAGACTCCGTCGGAGACCTCTTCGGCATCGTCGAACATCAGAACGATCTCGTCGGTTCCCGCCGCTGAGCGGATGCTGGCCAGGAACTCTCCCGTGTCCTGCATCTCCACGTCGATCTTCTCGTCAGCCATTCCGACCTCCCACTGCTCGGTGCACGCGGTTCGGTGCATACAACGACGCTGATTCACCTGCGTCGGCTCTGTGATTTCAGCATAGACCCGACGAAACCCGCTTGGACAGCCGGTGCGAAGCTGGCATCGTTGCAGGCGACACGACTATGGAGGAGGATGCGTCCAATGGCTCAGAGCCGTCTGCAGGAAGCCGCCTATCAGGGCCCCGCGCTCGAGGTCGACAGAGACTTCTACTCACAGATCGGTGAGGACACCCAGTCCCGGGAGATCATCGACGAGTTCACCATCCCCATCCGCTCCGGTCAGGCATGGGACATCCCCGCCGGCCATATCTGCCGCCTCTCCACTGTCGACGGCCCGCAGGTCGGCGACCTCAATCTGTGGAATCGCCACGACCCCAGGGAACGATTCTGGGCGGCACGGACCCGACAACTCCAGGCCGCACACGTGTCCACATTCGACCGCCTGTGGTCGACGCTGCCGTTTCTGCGGCCGATGGCCACCATCGTCGGCGACACACTGTCCGACTACGGCGCCGACCCGGAAGGCGGCCGCGTGCACGACACCTTGGGCACCCGATGCGACCCGTATGTGTCGCAGATGCTGAGCGGTGACGACTTCGACTACCACTGCCATTCGAACCTCGTCCGCGCGATCCTGCCGTACGGTCTCACCGAATTCGACGTCCATGATGTGCTCAATGTCTTCCAATGCACGGGGCTGAATGACAACGACGAATACTTCATGAAGACCTGCCCGGCACGCCCGGGCGACCACTTCGAGTTCTTCGCCGAACAACATCTGCTCGCGGCCCTGTCCACCTGCCCCGGCGGAGATCTGTCCGCACCGATGTTCGGTGACGGCTCGTCCGATCCGGTGGAGAACTGCCACCCTCTCAAGGTCACGGTCTATCGCCTCCCCGAGGACCTCCTCGGCGAGTGGGAGCAGCCGACCTCCCCGAGCTATCGCGGAGCCCACGGACTCCGACCCCAACCATGGGCGTGAACTCGCGCCCGGACTGGAAGGACCGGTGACTGCCCGCACTCGAGGGTCTACACTGGCGCCATGTCCGCGTCGCGCACTGACGAGCTGATCGGCCGGCCCCACCCGAGACTGCGGCCGTTCGTGGGCGACTACGTCGGCTACGACATCTCCGGCGTCCCCGCGGGGACGCATCTCGGACTGCCCTCGGGAACGCTGACCTTCATCGTCTCGATCGACGAACCACTGTGCCAGGTCGATGCGCTGACCGGCAGCCGCGAGCACTTCGACGTGCTGCTCGCCGGCCTCCACCTGCGCTCGACACTCATCGCCCACCCCGGTGCGATGTCGGGAATCCAGATCAATTTCAGCCCGTTGGCCCCACGGGCGTTCTTCGGAATCCCCGCCGCAGAATTCGCCCACCACAGCGTCGACCTCGCTCGGATCTCCCGGCCGCTGGCCGCGGAACTGCACGAGCGGGTCAACCTCGAGACCGAATGGTCCGCCCGCTTCGCCGCCATCGACGACGTGCTCATGCGCACGATCGATGACGCGAATCGTCCCCGCACCGAGGTGGCCGCCGCCTGGCATCGGATCGCCGACAGCCATGGCGGCCTGCCCGTCTCCCGCGTCGCCGATCACGTGGGATGGAGCAGGCGCCATCTGGGCAGCCAGTTCCGATCCGAATACGGGATCGGACTCAAGGACGCCGCCCGCATCGTCCGCTTCGATCGGGCACGGAGGCTCATCCCGGAAGGCCGGGGCAGTCTGGCGGAGATCGCTGTGAGATGCGGCTACGCCGACCAAGCGCACCTCAACCGGGACTTCCAGGATTTCGTCGGTCTCAGCCCCAGCCGATGGCTGGCCGACGATGACGTGGCCCGGACCCGGACTGAGGGAACAGATTCGGTGGGGGCCGCCTCGGCGAGGGGATGACCTGTTCCCATTTGTCCAAGACGTATAGGTGGGTGCGCGTCGATGATGGAATTCCAACTGCGACGACCTCAGGAGTGACCATGTCCGAGAACCATGCCAATGTCTGGCCCACCTTCCGCTACCGCGACGCCAAAGCCGCGATCGCCTTTCTGCAGGAAGCGCTCGGCTTCGACGTCATCGCCGAGTACACGAACGCCGACGACCCGGACCGTGTCGATCATGCCGAACTCGCCTGGCCTGAGGGCGGGGGAGTGATGCTCGGGTCCGTTCGCGACGACGGTGGGGTCATGACCAAGACGGGAGTCGCCTCGGGGTCGGTGTATCTGGCCTCCGGCAACGTCCGTGAGCTTCACCAGCGTGCGCTCGCCGCGGGCGCCACCGAGGTCATGGGACTGACCGAGCAGGACTACGGTTCGCTCGACTTCGCCATCCAGGACCCCGAGGGTGTGCTGTGGTCGGTCGGGAGCTACCGTGGGGCCGGCAGGTGACGGCTCGGACTGGTCCGCGTCGGTCCGAGAGTCACTCCACCCGTGCGTCGACGCCCTCGGCCCAGCGGTAGGGGCGGGTGGCGAGCAGCGCACCGACGGATCGGCGCAGACGAGAGACCTCAGCGCGGACGGTGACCACATGGTCGCCGTCCCCGTAGAGTCGCTGGCTGAGATCGGCGGCACTGATCCCTTCAACCCCCGCCGAGGTGACCGCCGCCAGAATCTGCGCCCGCCGCGGCGTGAGCGGAACGACGAGGGGGTCGGTGCCGGAATGGATGTCGAGCACGGGTGGTTCCTGGTGCAGGTGCAGAGTCACCGAGGCCCGGCGGTCGCCGGTGGGCCGCAGCAGCCAGCCGCCGGTGATCTTCTCCGGCAGGCACAGACCGGCACCGGGAATGAGGATCGAACGGTCGGCGGCGGGGGCCTCGATGCGGTCGCGGCTGCGCACTCCCTGCTGGTAGGCCACCCATCCGGCATCGTCGACGACGAGTGCCGGACCGGCCGTGCCGGCGAGCATCGCCGACATCCGATCGCGCAGGGTGTTCAGGGCTTCCTGCTGCGCGATCATCAGCCGCGCCTCGGCCAACCGCACCGCCGTCGTCACCAAGGACTGCACGGCCGGGTGGAGAGTCATCGCCGGGCCGCTGATGTCGACGACTCCCAACAGGGTCCCGTCGTGCGGGTCGTGGACGGGCACGGCACTGCAGTACCAGGGATGCTGCGAGGCTTCGAAGTGTTCGGCGGAGAAGAGCTGGACGGGAGCCTCCTCGGCCAGCGCCGTGCCGATGGCATTCGTGCCGACCTTGACTTCGGACCAATGCGCTCCTTCGACGAACCCGAGCTCATCGGCTTGCCGTCTGGCCGATGCCGCACCGTCTCGCCACAGAATGACGCCGTCGGCATCGGTGACGACGAGGATGAACGGGGCGGCATCGGGAGCCCGCAGCAGCACCGACCGCATCTCCTCGACGACGAGCCGCAGCCGCGACGTGCGCCGCCGGGTCTCCAGCTCGGCCTCATCGGCGACGATCCGCGCATTCGCGCCATCCGGGTCCAGCCCCAGACGCAGCATCCGATCCCACGAGCGCCTGACCAGCGCGCGCGGTTGCACCGGGGGCGATGCCCCGGTGATCACAGCATCGTGAATGCGTGTCAGATCTCTGGCGAGATGCGCCAGATCCGGCTGAAGCATGCCTTGAGTATAAGTCGGGAACGCGCCTCTGACCATGGGGTCGAAGCTTTGATGAGAATCCCGGCACTGCGTGGGCCATGCAATCCGATGCAACTCTTCCGAGCCGTGAACACCCGGCCTAGTTTGGAGTCACTGAACTCAACGAGGAGGAGTGACATGACAACGACGCTCGACCGTCCCCAGCTGACTGCCGACGATATCGCCATGAGGTGGCTGCAGGACTTCGAATCGGCACTGAGCCGCCGGGATATCCCGGCCGCTGCGGGACTGTTCGCCACCGACAGCTACTGGAGGGACCTTGTGTCCTTCACCTGGAACCTCAAAACGGTGGAGAACCCCGATGGGGTCACCGACCTGCTCACCCACAATCTCGACCGGGTCTCACCGGAAGAATTCGAACTGGCCGAACCCGCGGCAACCGCCGACGGAGTGACGGAAGCATGGTTCACCTTCGCCACCTCGGTGGGGCGCGGAAAAGGGCTCGTCCGCCTCATCGACGAAGACGGCATCAAGGCCTGGACCATGCTTACCTCGCTGCAGGAGATCGCCGGACACGAGGAGCCGCGCGGCACCCGCCGGGTCAAGGGCGCCGAACACGGCGTCGATCCCGAGCGGAAGAGCTGGTCGGAGAAACTCGCCGAGGAGGACGCCGCCTGGGGTACGACCGCCGATCCGTACATCCTCGTCGTCGGTGGCGGGCAGGGCGGGATCGCCCTCGGCGCTCGCCTCCGCCAACTCGGGGTGCCCTCCCTGGTCATCGATCGGTGGGAGCGGCCGGGTGACCAGTGGCGGTCGCGGTACAAGTCGCTGTGTCTGCACGACCCGGTCTGGTACGACCACCTGCCGTACCTGAAGTTCCCCGACAATTGGCCGGTGTTCGCACCGAAGGACAAGATCGCGGACTGGTTGGAGTTCTACACGAAGGTGATGGAGATTCCGTACTGGTCGTCGACGACAGCCGCCTCAGCGAAATACGACGAAGCGGAAGGCCGGTGGACGGTCGAGGTCGACCGGAACGGAGAGAAGGTCACTCTGCGCCCGACCCATCTGGTGATGGCCACGGGCATGTCGGGCAAGCCGAACATCCCCACGTTCCCGGGCTCGGACATCTTCGAAGGCGAGCAGCAGCACTCCTCGCAGCACCCAGGCCCCGACGCCTATGCCGGTAAGAAGGTCGTCGTCATCGGCAGCAACAACTCGGCCTTCGACATCTGCGGAGCCCTGTACGAGAACGGCGCCGACGTCACCATGGTGCAGCGCTCGAGCACGCACATCGTCAAGAGCGACTCTCTCGTGGAGATCGCGATGGGGGACCTGTACTCCGAACGCGCTCTGGAGAACGGCGTGACGACGGAGAAGGCGGATCTCATCTTCGCGTCACTGCCGTACCGGATCATGCACGAGTTCCAGATCCCGCTCTACGACCAGATCAAGGAAGAAGACAAGGACTTCTACCAGCGCATGGAGGATGCCGGATTCGACCTCGACTTCGGCGACGACGAGTCCGGTCTGTTCCTCAAGTACCTGCGCCGCGGCTCGGGCTACTACATCGATGTCGGATCCGCCGAACTCGTCGCCGACGGCAAGGTGAAGCTGGCCAAAGGGCAGGTCGACCACCTGACTTCTGACTCGGTTGTGTTGGCGGATGGCACCGAGCTGCCGGCCGACCTCGTCGTCTATGCCACCGGCTACGGTTCGATGAACGGTTGGGTCGCCGACCTCGTCGACCAGGAGACCGCGGACAAGGTCGGCAAATGCTGGGGGCTGGGGTCGGAGACGACGAAGGACCCGGGCCCGTGGGAGGGCGAGCAGCGCAATATGTGGAAGCCCACCCAGCAGGAGAACCTGTGGTTCATGGGCGGCAACCTCCACCAGTCCCGCCACTACTCGCTCTACCTGGCACTGCAGCTCAAGGCCCGGCACGAGGGCATCGAGACTCCGGTGTACGGGCTGCAGGAGGTGCACCACCTGAGCTGACTCTCGCCCGAACCGGTCATCTTCGCTGCGTGCGGAGGCGTGTTAAAGGAAGTTCCGGACGATCTGTGCTGATTTGGGCCTCAGTTTTCCGCACAGATCGTCCGGAACTTCCCGTCTTGTGGCTGAATCCCGCCTGAGACGAGCGACATTCCAGTCAGTCGGCGCATGGTCAACAGCCGCCACCCCTGCCGCGACCCGACCGAACGCGTAGCTCGAGACCCAGATGGTCACGAATCTGTGCCTCCAGCAGGATGTAGTCGGCGTTGTTGGTCACATGGAGAACTGTCCAGCCTTCTGCACGGAGCGCTTCGTCGCGTCTGAGGTCGCTTTCTCTCTGCCGCTTCGATTCGAAGTGGTGGCCGCCTTCATACTCCAGAGCGAGCCGCGCGTCGGGATAGCCGAGGTCAGGCTCGACTATGCGCCCAAGGAGGCGGCTGCGAACATGAGGATGCACGACAGGTTCGGGCAGACCGACTTCGACGGCCCACAGCCGCAGGTCTGTCTCGGGTGGCGAATCGACAGTCGGGCGGGCGAGGCTGGCCGCCTCCACGAGGTGCTGTCGTCCGCGGAGGAATGGACGTGTGCGAATGCAGTCACGCAGTTCGTCGAGCCCGATCTGTGGTGGTCCGTGCCAGTTGCCGACGGCCGCGTCGCAGATTTTCACGAGGTCGCGTTGCATCAGGTCACCTGCGATTCCGATGATGACCTCTTCCGGAGCGAGAATGGGCAAGCTGAACCATTGCCTGACCGTCATGGTCGTCATTCGGCGCAGAGTGATCCCAGGGAGCCTGATCCGACAATTGGGCTCTGTGACTGAGACATGGAGTTGCGACGTCAGCCAGTTGGAGGGAAGCGGCCAGCCGTAGAGCCGCGCGGCAAGTGCGTGGCTGGCAGCAATGTCCGGGTAGTGGAGGAGCGCGGCTCTGAGCCTCTGCGCATCAAACAGCCAGTCAGTATCGGCCCACGCCGGTACCGGGCGACGGTCGAACCGTTCGAGGTCCATCCGTACGCCGGGCAGTACCTGCTGAAAGCGCTTCGAATGATAGAGACTGTGCCGTGTGATGCCGCGTTCGATGTAGTCCCGGGTTCGGAATACCTCCGGAAAATCGTGCATCACCCAGCGAGAGTCAGCGTACATAGGAGCCAGCTTCGCCTTCCGGTCACTGAAAAGAAATGGCGCGAAACCAGCCTGTGGATAGAGAATCGCCATCCACAGTCAGCTGTGTGCGAGTGACGCCGCGGTGGTGGGCCGACTTCCGGACGATCTGTGCGGAAAGCTGAGGCAATATTCCGCACGAGACGTCCGGAACTCCATGGGGGTGCCTCAGAGCCCGAGGCGCGTGAGCACCCGCTTCACGTGGTCGAGGGCTTCATCCTGTGAGAGTCCGAAGTTCTGATTGAAATACATGCCGTCGCCGATGAGCTGGATCGTCATCGCCAGGTCAGCATCGCCGAGGTGGTCGTTGAGTAGGTTGAACCACGCTTCCCTGGTCCTGCGCAGAGCCGCCTTGGCCTCCTCGTTCTCGAGTGCCAGACAGCCGGCGGCGATGAGGCTGCGGTCCAGGGGAGTGCCGACCTCGGCCGAGGTCTCGAGGTAGTAGTAGTGGAGGCGTTCGCCGGCGGCTTTCATCGCTTCGATGTCTTCGCCGACCAGCTGGTCGAGTCGTTCCAGGCTGCCGTCGATGAGTGCCGCCTTCGACCCGAAATGGTAGAGCAGACCGCCCTTGGAGACTCCTGCCTTCGCGGCTACTGCGTCCAGAGTCGCACCGGCTGTGCCGTGTTCGTCGAGAAGCTCATCGAATGCGTCGAGCAGCTTCTCCTTGGTTGCGGTCGGATTGCGTGCCATGACCCTGAGCCTAGTCGATGGCGGGGTCCATGAGACGGACGGTGCGCCCGGAACCGGGCCGAGGCGGTGAGGGGACGAACCGACGGTGCCAAGCGGCTGTGCCGATGGGGGCACGGCATCGCCGAGGCTGTCGAGCACTCCGTGCATCTCCTGAGGACGCGCTACTGCGATCTGTATTCCGCGGCAGGATGATCTGGAGATCGCAGCCGGCTACCCAACTGAACCGTCCAGACGGTACAGTGGTGGGCATGACGACGACACTGACTCCACAGCTGCGTGCCGGCCGGCGCGAATGGGCCGGGCTCGCGGTGCTCATGGTCCCCGTGCTGCTGATCTCGATCGACAACACGGTCCTCGGCTTCGCGATCCCGGCCATCAGCACCGGCCTGCATCCGACCGGCACGCAGCTGCTGTGGATCGTCGACATCTACGCGCTCATGCTCGCCGGTCTGCTGGTGGCCATGGGCAGCCTCGGCGATCGAGTCGGGCGTCGCAAACTGCTCATCATCGGGTCCGCCGGATTCGGTGCGGCCTCACTTCTCGCGGCGTTCTCCACCTCGGCCGAGATGCTCATCGTCGCCCGCGCACTGCTGGGCATCTTCGGCGCCACCCTCATGCCCTCGACGCTGTCACTCATCCGCAACATCTTCGACCACGATAAGGACCGCCGCATCGCGATCGCCACCTGGGCCGCGATGTTCTCCGGCGGTGCCGCTCTGGGGCCGATCGTCGGCGGCTTTCTGCTCGAGCACTTCCACTGGAGCTCGGTCTTCTTCATCAACCTGCCGCTCATCGCGCTCTTCATCCCCGCAGCTGCCATCCTGCTGCCCGAATCGCGCGATCCGAACCCCGGCCGCCTCGACCCGCTCTCCATCATCCTGTCGATGCTTGCCCTGGCCCCGCTCGTCTTCGCCATCAAACACAGCATGGCCTCTGGTGCCGACCTCCTCTTCTGGTTCACCCTGTCCGTGGCGATCGTCGCCGGCGCCAGCTTCGTCCTCCGCCAGCTCGCCACACCGACCCCGATGCTCGACGTCCGTCTGTTCGCGAACTCCGTGTTCACCTCGGCGGTGGTGTCGAACCTGCTGAGCGTCATGGGGCTGGCCGGGTTCCTCTACTTCGGCACCCAGCTGCTCCAGCTCGTGCTCGGGCTCTCTCCGATCGACGCCGCGCTTGTGCTCATCCCTGGGCTGATCACCTCGGTCGCGGCCGGCTACCTCGCGGTGCCGCTCATGGCCCGCTTCGAACTGCGCGTCGTCGTGCCTTGTGCGCTCGTGCTCAACGCCGTCGGCATGGGCATCATCGCCTTCACCTCCGAACACTCCGTGATGGGAATGCTGCTGGCCTTCCTCATCCTCGGCATCGGACTCGGCACCGCCGAGGTCATCACGAACGACCTCATCCTCGCCGCGGTCCCCGCTCACAAGGCCGGAGCCGCCTCGGCGATATCGGAGACCGCCTACGAATTCGGTTCCGTCATGGGCACGACCGTGCTCGGCGGACTCTCGACCTTCATGTACGGATCCGCACTGCAGTCCGCGATCGGGGACACAGCGGACAAAGCCGAGTTCGATACGCTCGGCTCCGCCCTCGAATACGCGTCCGGACTGGGTGCTGCGGCCGATGAGAGGATCTCCGAGGCGGCTGTGTCGGCCTTCGACTTCGGCGTGCAGTGGGCCGCCGGTGCGGCTGTCGTCCTCGTCCTCATCGCCGCTGTGCTCACGAGTTTCGGCCTCAAGGGCGCCGGGCGGCTCCTGCCGAGAGCAGCTTCCCGATCTGATTCCGACCGCTGATCCCGCTTCACCGGCAGTGGGTGCGGGGCAGAGCGCCCTGGGCAGTGGACTCCCCACGAAAATAGGTCAGCACCGGATACTTCTCGGGGGAGAAAGTATCCGGTGCTGACCTATCTTCGGCGCCATTTGCGACAAAGGACTGGGGAGACGATCCTCGGCACTAAGCCGGGACCATCTCCCCAGTCGCTGGTGATTGCCGTGGCCGGAACCGTACCCAGCAACCGCAGCGGCCTCCGCCGCGGCCGCGGGGTCAGCCCTGCGACGAGTTCGCCGGAGTGGGCGAATCCTGCGTCGCCTGCTTCTGCCGTTTGCGGGCGAGCACTCGGCCGATGCCGGTGTAGACCAGAGCGGCGATGAGCACGAGGTAGATGACGATCGTGATCGGCGAGGACACCAAAGTCGACGCGTCTCCGCCGGCCGCCAGCAGGGCATCACGCAGGTTCGACTCGGCCAGGGGCCCGAGCACCATGCCGATCATCAGTGGAGCCAGCGGGACACCGTAGCGCTTGAGCACGAAGCTCAGCACGCCGATGCCCAGCAGGATGAGCAGCTCGAACGTCGAGGCGGACGTTGCATAGATGCCCAGGCCGCAGAAGACCGCGATGCCGCCGTAGAGGTACGGGTCCGGGATCTTCAGCAGCTTCGCCCACAGCGGAGCGAACGGCAGGTTGATGATGAGCAGGACGATCATCGCGACGAAGAAGCTCGCCAGCAGACCCCAGACGAGCTCGGGGGAGCGGTCGAAGAGCAGTGGACCGGGCTGGATGCCGTACTGACGGAACGCCGCGAGCATGATCGCCGCCGTCGCCGAGATCGGCAGACCCAGAGCCAGCAGCGCACCCATCGCGATGCCCGTCGTCGCCGATCCGGCCGCCTCGGGGGCGGCAAGACCACGGATCGCGCCCTGTCCGAACTGCGGATCCTTCCGCCGGGAATCGAGCTTGCGCTCCAGGCCGTAGGCCATGAACGTCGGAACATCGGCACCGCCGACGGGGATGACGCCGAAGGGCAGACCGATCGCCGTGCCGCGCAGCCACGCCGGCAGAGCTTCGCCGACCTCCTTGCGGGAGAGGAACGGGCGGCCCGAGGAGCTGACTGTGTTGTCCGTGGCCTGGCGGCGGATCCGGGAGGCGATGAAGAACACTTCGCCCAGCGCCAGCACACCGACCGTCACCGTGACCAGCGAAACACCGTCGAAGAGTTCGGGGACGCCGAGAGTGAACCGCTCCGTGCCCGAAACCGAGTCGATGCCGATGACGGTGAAGCCGATGCCCAGCACCAGAGCCGTGAGCCCCTTGAGCACCGAATCGGCGACCACCGAGGAGGTGGCGACGAAGGCGAACAGGGCAAGGGCGAAGAACTCGGCCGGGCCGAAGCTCGTCGACAGATCCGCCAACGCGGGAGCGACGAAGACGACGAGGAAGCAGGAGATGAACCCGCCGATGAATGCGCCGATCGCCGCGGTGGCCAGAGCCTGCGGGGCCCGCCCGGATTTCGCCATCTTGTGGCCTTCGAACGTCGAGGCGATCGCAGAGGCCTGCCCCGGGGTGTTCATGAGGATGGCCATCGTTGAGTCGCCGAAGAGCCCACCGAAGTAGACGCCGGCGAACATGATGAACGCGCCTGTGGGGTCGAGTGCGAAGGTCATCGGCAGCAGCAGAGCCACGGCCATCGACGACCCGAGGCCCGGCAGCACGCCGACGGCGGTGCCGAGGAAGCAGCCGACGAACACCCACAGCAGGTTCATCGGGGTCAGAGCGTGTGCGAAGCCTTCGAAGAGGGACATGAGAGCGTCCATATCAGAAGCCACCTCCCAGAATTCCCGAAGGAAGGTTGAGTCCCAGCATCACCGCGAAGGCGATGTAGACCAGGGACGAGAACGTCAGTGCCAGAGTGAGGTCGAACAGCGGCTTCTTCGATCCCATCGACCGGGCCACACACCAGAACAGCAGCGCTGCGGCGATGATCCACCCGGCGAATTCGAGGATGAGGGCGAACGCCGCGAAACCGCCGGCGCCCCAAGCCAGGGACACGAAGTCACTGTGAGTGCGGTGCGTCGAATCGGCCTTGCGGGCCGCGGCCAGGGCGGCGCGGTCGTCTTCGGGTTCGTCCTCCTCATGAGGGGAGAGTCGAGAGGCCGCGACCGCCGAGGTGACCGGAGTCGAGAATGCCTTGTCCTCTTCGACCTGGGCCGGGACCGCATCGTCGACATCGACGGGTTCGGGATTGCGGATATAGGCAATGACCAGCAGGATCGTCAGCGCGTAGCCGACGAGCATGATGATCGTCGGGAAGAACTGCGGTCCCGGTCTGTCGGCATCCGCAGGCACGTCCATCGTGAGGATGCCGACGAGCAGATAGGTCGAGAATGCTCCCATGATGAGGGGAACGATGAGTCCTGACCGTCCCTGCCACCAGGTTCCCGCGCCGAGGTGGCCCGTGCGTTTCGTCGTCTGTGTGCTCACAGTCCCAACTCCTTCAGCAGCTTCTCCACCCGTGACGAGTCCTCCTTGATGAACTCGGCGAATTCGTCGCCGGTCAGCCACACGTCGGTCCATTTGTTCCGTTCGAGGGCGTCCTTCCAGGCCGCGCTGTCGCGGGTCTTCTGAAGGATGTCGAGCAGCTGGCCGGATTCCTCGCCGGTGATGTCCGGCGCTCCGAGCCAGCCGCGCCAGTTCGTCAGCGTGACCTCATAGCCCTGTTCGGACATCGTCGGCACCTCGTCGAAGCCCTCGATCCGCTTCGGGGCGGCAACGCCGATGGCCTTGACGCGTCCGGCTTCGATCTGGTCGGAGACCTCGTTGAAGCCGCAGGAGGCGAAATCGGTCGTCCCCGAGAGCAGCGTCTGGATCGCTTCGCCGCCGCCGGACTTCGGAATATAGGTGATGTCGGACGCGGCGATCCCGCCGAGGAGCGCGAGCTGCGCGATCGTGAGATGGTCGACCGAACCCGCCGAACCCCCCGTCCACACGAATCCTTGCGGATCCTTCTTCCATGCGCCGATGACGTCGTCGAGCGTATTGTGCGGGGAATCGGCGGCGGCGATGAGGACGTCGTAGTCCTCGGCCACGCGGGCCATCAGGGTGGTGTTGTCGAATCCGACCGGCGACTCGTTCAGTGCGATCCCGCCGACCATGGCGGTGCCCGTGGCCAGGATCGTGTCCGCCCGACCATGCATCGTCGAGAACTTGCCGAGGCCGATCGTGCCGCCGGCTCCGGGGATGTTGACGACCTGGGCGTTGTTGGCCAGTCGGTCGACGCGCATGGCCTGCTGGGTCTCGCGGGCAAAGCCGTCCCAGCCGCCGCCGGCGCCGGCCGGAGCGATGAGGGTGAGATTCGACGACAGGTCGCCCTTCGCCGAGGCGGCCCTGACCGAGTATGTCGTCGCCGTTCCGATCGCCGCCAAGGCGATCGCCCCGTAGGCGATGCGTCCGAAGGTGCGTCGTGAGGGATGGGAGGATTCGACCGTCGAATCCTCGGGAGGTGGCGCCTGTGGCACGGTCTTCTCCTTTGAAGGCGAGTGTGATGCGAGACTCACCTTAGAGCTTGCTGAGTGTCGACTGCGAGCTTGTGCTCGCTCTGCGCTTTCTGCTCATTGAGCGCGTTGAGTGCATTCTGCTCACGGCGGGTCATCGCTGCGCGCCGGTGCCTGGCCGTCGCGGCCCGTCCGTTCGTGGTCATTCCCCGAGGCATAACAGCGACAATCGGGGAAACGCCTCGGCCGACTGACCGCAGACGAGGTGGGCGGGCGGAGTGACTAGGGTGGGACCATGACTGATGCCGATTCTCCTGCCACCGTTCCTTCAGCACAGACCCCGTCCGGGGCCGCGGCTGGGACCAAGTCCGAGACCGGGACCTCTACAGCGACCACCCCCGCTTCCGCACCGGTGGCGAAGAAAGTTCCCTTCGAGCGCACCCATCACGGCCATACCTTCATCGACGACTACGAGTGGATGCGCCAGAAGGAGTCGCCCGAAGTCATCGCCCACCTCGAAGGAGAGAACGCCTGGACGAGCGCACAGACTGCTCACCTCGAAGGGCTCCGAGATTCGATCTTCACCGAGATCAAGACGCGCATCAAAGAGACCGATATGTCCGTGCCCAACCGGCGCGGGAACTATTGGTACTTCTCCCGCACGAAGGCCGGGCTCGACTACGGCATCAGCGTCCGGATTCCCATCTCCAGGCCCGATGACTGGACGCCGCCCGAGGTCGGAGAAGAACCTCTGCCCGGTGAAGAAGTCGTCTTCGACTCGAACATCGCCGCCGCCGGTCAGGAGTTCTTCTCCCTCGGCTCCTTCTCACTCTCGGACGACGGCAGCAGACTCCTCTACGGTGTCGACACCACCGGCGACGAACGCTACACCCTCCGACTCCGCGACCTGGCCGCAGGAGACGACCTCGCCGACACGATCGAGGGCACCTTCGCCGGAGCCTCCCTCGACCCGAGCGGTCGCTTCGTCTTCTACACCACTGTCGACGACGCCTGGCGGCCGGAGAAGGTGTGGCGCCACGTGGTCGGCACCGACAGCAGCGACGACGTGTGCATCTTCGAAGAACCCGATGAGCGCTTCTTCGTCGGATCGGGATTCTCACGATCGGGCCGGATGATGTTCGTCGTCACCGGGTCGAAGACGACCACCGGGTACTGGGGCGTCAGCGTCGACGACCTCGAAGCAGAACCCCAGGAGATCTGGCCCCGCGTCGACGGCGTCGAATACACCGTCGAGCACGCCGTCATCGGCGGTGAGGACCGATTCCTCATCACCCACAACCGCAATCGCGCCGATTTCGAGCTCGTCGACGTCCCCGCCGCCGACCCGACCGCGCCCGGTCGCGACGTAATCGTCACCGAAGCCGCAGGCGGCAGCGGAGAGCTGCACAACGGCGAACTGCGCAGCGGCGAAACGCACAACGGCGAACTGCGGGTCGATGACCTGCGCATCGAAGATGTCGACGCCTTCGCCGACTTCATCGTGCTCAGCTACCGTCGCGGCGGCTTCGCCCGCGTCGGCATCATCCGCCTCGGCGATGCCTCCTCTCCCTTCGGGCCGCTGCAGGAGCTGCCCTTCGACCGGGAGGCCGGAACCCTGTCACTGGGCGGCAATCCCGAATTCGCGCAGACGAGCGTCCGACTGCATTTCACCTCCATGTCGACGCCCGCGGTGCTCTATTCGCACAGCGTCGCAGACGGCACTGACACGGTCCTCAAGCGTCAGCCCGTTCTCGGATCCGTCGACCTCGACGCCTACACCGAAACCCTCCTATGGGCGAAGACCGGCGATGGCACCGACATCCCGATCTCGGTGGTCTTCCGCAAGGACCTGCACCAGTCCGACGAACACGACGAACACGACGGACACGGCGGACACGGCGATCCCGCCTCGCCGGAGGGCGCAGCGGACGCAGTCGGCGCGGACGAGGCGAACGGCAGCGCCGCCTCGGCGAAACCGCTGCTCCTCTACGGGTACGGCTCGTACGAGGCGAGCATGGATCCGTACTTCTCGGTCTCGCGGCTGTCGCTGCTCGACCGCGGCGTCGTCTTCGCCATCGCGCACGTGCGCGGCGGCGGCGAAATGGGCCGACACTGGTACGACCAGGGCAAGACCACGGCGAAGAAGAACACGTTCACCGACTTCATCGACGTCGCCCGCCACCTCATCGACACCGGATGGACGAGTCCGGATCGGCTCGTGGCCAGCGGCGGATCGGCCGGGGGCCTGCTCATGGGCGCGATCGCGAACATGGCGCCCGAGCTCTTCGCCGGAATCAGCGCCGACGTGCCTTTCGTCGACGCGCTCACCTCGATCCTCATGCCCGAGCTGCCCCTGACCGTCATCGAATGGGAGGAATGGGGCGACCCGCTGCATGATCCGCAGGTCTACGAGTACATGCGCTCGTACTCTCCCTACGAAAACGTCACCGAGGCGGCCTACCCGCAGATCTTGGCCGTGACCTCGCTCAACGACACCCGAGTCCTCTACGTCGAACCCGCGAAATGGGTCGCCCGACTCCGCGAAGTCGGTGCGAACGCTCTGCTCAAGACCGAAATGGTCGCCGGTCACGGAGGAGCCTCCGGACGGTATGACGCCTGGAGGGAGATCGCCTTCGAATACGCCTGGATCCTCGACGTGCTGGGACGATCGGATGTCGAAACAGAGGCCTGAGGGGACGACTGTCGCCGCAGATAACGATACTGGGACGATTGTCTCCAAAACCCGGATTCGGCACCCGGTGTCAGTGCCGGGCCATAGAGTGGATATCATCACATTCGACGTGATGCGCGTCATGAACTCAGAACGGTCTGAGTGACGGCGGCGCATCATTCATCTGCATTGCCGTCAGGGTCCTTGCGTGCGAGGAGCGGCGGTGTCGAATGCAGAATTCGTGACGGATCCGCACCGGCGGACCGAAATTCCGAAAGGGAGAAGAATGCGTCTCAGCAAAATGGCCACAGCGATGGTGGCAGTCGGTTCGATTCTTGCGGTTTCGGCCTGCGGCGGCGGTGAGAGCGGTGGCGGCGAAGGCGATTCGTTCTCCATCGGCGTCTCGCAGCTCGTGCAGCACCCGGCGCTCGACGCCGCCACCGAAGGCTTCAAGAAGTCGTTCGAGGATGCCGGCGTCGACGTCGAATGGGACGTGCAGAACGCCCAGGGCGAACAGGCCAATGCGACCTCGATCGCTCAGCAGTTCGCCAGCGACGACCTCGACCTCGTCCTCGCAGTGGCCACCCCGGCCGCCCAGGCCGCAGCCCAGGCGATCACCGACAAGCCCGTGCTCTTCACCGCCGTCACCGACGCCGAAGAAGCCGGACTCGTCGATTCCAATGACAGCCCCGGCGGCAACGTCACCGGCACCTCCGACCTCAACCCGGTCGAAGAGCAGCTGAAGCTGGTCAAGGACGTCAAACCCGATGCGAAGACCGTCGGCATCGTCTACAGCTCCGGTGAGGTCAACTCGCAGGTGCAGGTCGATCTCGCGAAGAAGGCGGCAGAAGGCCTCGATGTGGAGATCAAGGAAGCGACGATCGCGAATTCGGGCGAGCTCGCTCAGGCCGTGGACTCGCTCGGCAAGGTCGACGCCTACTACGTGCCCACCGACAACAACGTCGTCTCGGCCGTGTCGACCATGGTCCAGGCGGCAGAGAAGAACAAGGCTCTGCTCGTCGGGTCGGAGGCCGGTCAGGTCGAATCCGGCGCGGCGATCACCCGCGGCATCGACTACACGAAGCTCGGCGAACAGACCGGCGAAATGGCTCTGAAGATCCTCCAGGACGGAAAGAAGCCCGCCGAAATGCCTGTCGAGACCAGCTCGAACCTCGAGCTCGTCGTCAACCCGAAGGCCGCCGAGGCCCAGGGTGCCGAGATTCCGCAGAAGCTCATCGACGAAGCCGACAACGTCATCGAGTGATCGACGCACGCAACACCCCGTGACCCGGTGCAGAGAGTCCTGAACTCCTCGACTGCACCGCCGTCACCGGCCCCGAGGTCGTCGGCACCGACGCCGACGACCTCGGGGCCACCACGAACCACACACCAGAAATGAACGGAAACCCATGTTCGGAGCATTGGAGCTCGGGCTCATCTACGGCGCGATGGCGCTCGGGGTCTATCTGACCTTCAAGGTCCTCAACTTCCCCGACCTCACCGTCGACGGAAGCTTCACCACGGGCGGCGCCACCGCAGCCTCCCTCATCATCGCCGGGGTCAACCCTTTCCTGGCCACGCTCGCGGCGATCGGCGCCGGACTCATCGCCGGCTACATCACCGGCCTGCTCCACACGAAGGGCGGCATCGACGGACTGCTCGCCGGAATCCTCACGATGATCGGCCTGTGGTCGATCAACCTGCGGATCATGGGGAAGGCGAACCTGCCGCTCCTGCGAGAAGACACCGTGTTCACCCCGCTGCGCGAGAACATGCTCTTGGGCACCTGGGTGTCGATTGCGATCCTGCTGGCCTTCGCCCTCATCCTCAAGTTCGCCATCGACTGGTTCCTCACCACCGACCTCGGACTGGCCATCCAGGCCACCGGCAACAACAAGGAGATGATCCGTAGCCTCGGCGTCAACACCGACAACTCGACGATGCTCACCCTGGCGCTGTCGAACGGATTCGTCGCGCTCTGCGGAGCGCTCGTCGCCCAGTACCAGGGGTTCTCCGATATCAGCATGGGCATCGGCCTCATCCTCGTCGGGCTCGCCTCGGTCATCCTCGGCCAGGCCGTGTTCGGCGGCCGCAACATCGTCATGGCCAGCCTCGGCGCACTCCTCGGGTCGGTCTTCTACCGGCTCATCATCTTCCTCGCCCTGCGCGCGGGCCTGGATACGAACGATATGAAGCTGACGACCGCGCTGCTCGTCGTCATCGCACTGCTGCTGCCCAGATGGGGGTTCCTCAAACGGATCCCCTCGCTGCGCGGGCGCGGCAACCGCGCGACCGCCTCGGTGCCGGCGGGAACGACCGAGATGAAAGACCCCGGCGAGGTCGCCGACACCCCCGCCGGCGCGACCGGCGCCCGAGCAGGGAAGGAGATCTGAGACCCATGCTCACGATCGACAACATCTCCAAGACCTTCTTCCCCGGCACCGTCAACGAACGCAAGGCACTGCAGGGGCTTTCGCTCGAACTCGACGAATCCGACTTCGTCACCGTCATCGGTTCCAACGGTGCCGGAAAATCGACCCTGCTCAACACCATCTCCGGCCGCCTGCCCATCGACTCCGGGTCGATCACCATCGACGGTGCCGAGGTGTCGCGGATGCCCGAATACAAGCGAGCGGGATACCTGGGCCGAGTCTTCCAGGATCCGATGGCCGGAACCGCTCCGGACCTCACGATCGAACAGAACCTCTCCCTTGCGCTCAAACGCGGGAAGCCGCGCGGGCTGGGGCGGGGGACCACCTCGGAACGGCGCGAGCACTTCAAAGAGGAGCTGGCGACTCTCGAGCTCGGCCTCGAGAACCGGCTGAAGACGAAGGTCGGACTGCTCTCCGGCGGACAGCGGCAGGCACTGAGCCTGCTCATGGCCGGATTCACCCAGCCGCGGATCCTGCTGCTCGACGAGCACACCGCCGCTCTCGACCCGCAGCGTGCAGCCCTCGTGTCGACCCTGACGAAGAAGATCGTCGAGGCCGACGGGCTGACCACCCTCATGGTCACCCACAATATGGAGCAGGCGATCGCGCTGGGCAACCGGCTGATCATGATGCACGAGGGGCGGATCATCTACCAGGCTTCGGCCGAGGAGAAGAAGGACCTGACCGTCGAGACTCTGCTCGGCGAATTCTCGAAACTCAAGGGAGCGACGCTCGGAGACCGGGCACTGCTCAACTGAGCCGAGACTCGACAGCCGCTGAAGCGCAAGGGTGCCGGGCTCGCTGGAGAGCAGCCGCGCGCATGACACCCGGCCGAGGCGCATAAGAGGGTGGTTCGCACCGTGTGGTGCGGACCACCCTCTCTTCCGCGCTGGCGGACTTTACCAACCGGTTGGTAAAGTTGCGGTATGGCGAATGACGGACGGACGCGGATTCTCGAGGCGGCGAAGGCTCTGGCCGAATCGCACGATTCGGTGCAGGGTGTGACGATCTCGCTCGAATCGGTCGCTGGGCAGGCGGGACTGACGAAGCCGGGCCTGATGTATCACTTCCCGTCCAAGGAAGCGCTCATGCTCGGGCTCGTCGACCATGCCGCGAAGGACTGGGCGCAGCGGCTGCGCGAGCACACCGGACATTCGAGTCAGGAGCTGACGAGCTTCGACCGGCACCGGGCCTACGTCACCGTGGCCACCACCGCCGAGGTCTCGCGCGCCGACTACTGGATCTTCTCCGATGCGCTCTACCACCCGAAGCTGTCGCGGGCGTGGAGCGAGCATCTCGGCCCGTGGTTCGACACCGCCGGGCTCGATGATCGTGCCGTGTCTCTGCTCACCGCAGCCCGATTCTGTGCCGACGGCGCATGGATGTCCGAAGCCACCGGAGTGTTCCCCTCCAGTGATCTCGCGGCCGTGCGCACACACGCGCTCGCGCTCATCGATGGCGCTGAGGCAGCCATCGACGCCGCCGCAGGAGTCGCTGTGGGAACGTCCGACGATGCCGAAGCGCAAGCGTCCGACGACGCCGAAACGGAGGTGACAGGATGAATTCGACACGTCTGCTGCTGCTCGTCACCGCCATCCTCGCCGAGGTGGCCGCCACTCTGATGCTCCGAGCCGCGGTCGCCGACCCCGTGTGGATTCCCGGGGTCGTCGTCCTCTACGCCGCGGCCTTCTTCATCCTCGGCCTCACCCAGCGGCTGGGCATGCCGCTGGGCGCCGTGTACGCGACCTGGTCGGCCAGCGGGGTCGCCCTCGTCGCCGTGCTCGGTGTCGTGTTCTTCGGTGAGCTCCTGAGCGTCGGCGCCATCATCGGCATCGCCCTCATCATCATCGGCGTCATCCTCGTCGAATCCGGCACTCCCGAAGAATCCGCGACCGTGGAGACGGAGGTGACCGAATGAGCTGGATGTGGTTGGCACTGTCGATCCTCAGCGAGGTCGCCGGCACCCTGTGCCTGCGTGCGAGCGCCGGACTGCAGCGCAGGATCTGGTTCATTCCCGTGGCCATCAGCTACACCGCGGCCTTCTTCTTCCTCGGTCGCACACTTGCCGAGGGCATGCCTCTCGGCGTCGCCTATGGTCTGTGGGCGGCCTGCGGAGTCGCGCTGGTCTGCCTGCTCTCCCGGGTCATCTGGAAGGATCCGCTCACGCGCAAGGCGCTGCTGGGCATCGGCTTCATCACCGTCGGAGTCATCCTCGTCGAAATCGGCTGACCCGGGTCTGCCGAATCGACCGGGACTGCCGAACCGACAGGGACTCCCGAACCGACACGGATTACCCGATCGACCGTTCCCGCGCAGGGTAGGTCCGAGCGGCTCAGCCCGGTGCCTCCTCGGCGATGGCGGCGCCCATTCGTTGCTGAGAATTTATTGTGAAGCCTCACGCAAGCTGTTATCGTCCGAAGACATGACCCCTCTCGGATTCGACGACCACCACCGCTGGGGATGGTCGACCCCGAATCGAGAGCGCCCGAGCTGCGGCTTCGCCAATGATTCCTGGGAACCCGTGGCCGTCGGCTGGTGGGGCGGAGAGCCCTAGTCACTGATCGCCGATCCGCAGACCATCTGCCAGATCGACGACCGCCGGCCGGTCGCATCACCTGATTCCCGACTCTGACCCGATGTGCGTTCATGCCATCGGGCCCTGATGCGTTCGTCTTCGTGCGCGGGACCGATCGATCTCGGCAGTTTCCGCAACAATCGAAAGAGTGTGAACCGACACATGACAGATGACTCAAAACGCACCGACGAACAGGATCCGGGTCCGGAAAAGCGGTCCGATGCCCCCACCGAGGCGGCCCGCCGCGCATCACGCGAACGGATCATGGCCGATGCCCGCCGGATGGGTGCCGACGCCAAACGCGTCGGTCGTGAGACCGGGCGCAACCTCGGCCAATTCGACTACCGCCGCCCGCGCGGACCCGTGAAGGCCGATCTCGAAGACACACACGGCCACTACCCGCACGACACCCACCCGATCCTCGTGCCCGGCATCGCCATCGACGAACAGCGGCGCCGGTACTCCCTCGACAAAGTGATCTTCGCGATCGCCGGAACCCTCACGGTCGCCTTCGTCATCTGGGGCATCGCCGATTCCGGCAGCGTCGCCTCGGTGGCGCAGGCCGCATTCGACTGGTCGACGATGAATGTGGGCTGGCTGTTCAACCTCGTCGCCCTCGTCATCCTCGTCGCCATGCTCATCCTCGCGTTCTCCCCGTACGGAAAGATCCCGCTCGGAAAGGACGGGGAGAAGGCCGAATTCTCCACGTTCGCCTGGGTGGCGATGCTCTTCGCCGCGGGCATCGGCATCGGAGTCCTCTTCTTCGGCCCCTCCGAGCCGCTGACCTACTTCATCACTCCACCCCCGCTGACGAATGACCCGGAGTCGATCGAAGCGCTGCACGGCGCGATGGCGCAGACCTACTACCACTGGGGATTCCACGCTTGGGCGATGTACGCCCTGGTGGGCGGTGCGATCGCCTACGCCGCCTACCGCCGCGGCAGGTCCCTGCTGCTGTCCTCGATCTTCGTCAGCCTCTTCGGCAAACGACAGTCGGAGGGCTTCGCCGGCAAACTCGTCGACATCTTCGCCATCGTCGCCACACTGTTCGGCACGGCCGCCGCGCTCGGCATCGCAGCGATGCAGATCGGCACCGGAGTGAGCATCGTCTCCGGTGCGGGACCGATGACGAACAATATGCTCGTCATCATCATCCTCGTCCTCACCATCGGCTTCATCATCTCCGCGGTCTCGGGTGTGTCGAAGGGCATCCGCTACCTGTCGAGCATCAACATCGTGCTCACGATCGGCATCGTCGGCATCGTCCTCTTCCTCGGGCCGACCCTGTTCCTGCTCAACCTGCTGCCCTCGGCGCTCATGGAGTACCTCGGGTCGATGTTCGACCTCATGGGCAAGTCCCTGTCCTGGGGCTCCGAGACCCAGGAGTTCCAATCGGTGTGGACCGTCTACTACTGGGCCTGGTGGATCTCCTGGTCGCCTTTCGTCGGCACCTTCATCGCCCGCATCTCGCGCGGGCGCAGCATCCGCCAGTTCCTCCTCGGCACGATCTTCATCCCCTCGACGCTGCTCTTCGTCGCCTACGGGATCATGGGCGGAACCTCGATCTCGATGTACCGGGACGGCGCCGCCGGGTTCTCCGACAGTATGGCCGCACCCGAGGTCTTCTTCGCGCTCGTCGACAACCTTCCCTACGTCGAATGGCTGCCGTTCGTGGCGATCGTCGTGCTCGCGATCTTCTTCATCACCTCGGCGGACTCCGCCTCCGTGGTCATGGGCATGCTCGCCAGCCGCGGCGACCAGGAGCCGAAGAAGTGGGTGGTCGTGTTCTGGGGCCTGGTGATGTCGGGCATCTCCGTGGTGATGCTCCTTCTCGGCAACGCGAACGCACTCGAGGGCCTCCAGCAGCTCGTCATCGTCACGGCTGTGCCGTTCGCGGTCATCATGCTCTTCATCATCATCGCCTGGGTGAGGGAGCTGCGCACCGACCCGATGGCTCTGCGCCGGAAGTACGCGCAGAACGCCGTGGACAATGCGGTGGTCGCCGGTGCCGAATCCTACGGCGACGACTTCGCCCTGCAGGTCGTGCCCACCGAACCGGGAGACGGCGCTAACTGCGGCATCGACTCCGAACACGAGGACTACACCGGCTGGTACCAGCGCACGGACGAGAACGGCGAACCCGTCGGATTCGACTACGAGACGGGGGAGTGGGCCGACGGATGGACTCCGGATGACGGTACCGGCCCCGCCGAGGCGGACGCCGCCTCGACGACGGACGCGACGGACGGGAACGCCGCCTCCACGACCGATCCGGACTCCGGGGCCGCCTCGGCGACGGAATCCGACCCGGATTCGGTGACCGATTCCGCAGCCGACCTCGGCTCCGACCGCAGAGAGGACCACTCATGACCACCCCGAACATCGTCGTCATCCAAGCCGATCAGATGGCCGCCCAGGCCCTCGGCGCCTACGGAGATGCGGCCGCACTGACGCCGAACATGGACGCCCTGGCCGCCGATGGAGCCGTCTTCGACCGTGCGTACTGCAATACTCCGCTGTGCTCGCCGTCGCGGGCGTCGATGATGACCGGGCGGATGCCCTCAGAGATCGACTGCCTCGACAACGGCGATGACTTCGCAGCCTCGGTGCCGACCTTCGCGCACCGCCTGCGCAAGCTCGGCTATCACACGGCGCTGATCGGGCGGATGCACTTCATCGGCCCTGATCAGCACCACGGTTTCGAAGAGCGGCTGACCACGGACGTGTACCCGGCCGACCTCGATATGGTGCCCGACTGGAATCGTCCCCTGGAGCAGAAGCTGCAGTGGTATCACGAGGCCGACCCCGTGTTCACCGCCGGTGCGGCGACCGCGAACGTCCAGCAGGACTTCGACGACGAGGTGATCTTCAAGACCCTGCGTCACCTCAACGATCGCAAACGCGCGAACCAGGCCGCCGGGACCGATCAGCCGTTTCTGATGGTCACCTCGTTCATCCACCCCCACGACCCGTACGAGCCGCCGAAGGCCAACTGGGACCGATTCGCCGAGGTGGCCATCCCGGACCCGGCCCACCCCGAGGTTCCCGATCCGGCCGTGGACCCGCACAGTCACCGCCTGCGCACGATGTGCGGCTTCGACGAACGCGAACCGGGCATCGAGGATGTGCGGCGGGCACGTCGGGCCTACTACGCGGCGGTCAACTACATCGACGACCACGTCGGAGCCATCCGACGCCGGCTGGCCGAACTCGACCTGGCGGACAACACCGTCATCATCGTCACGAGCGACCACGGCGACATGTTGGGGGAGAAGGGGCTGTGGTTCAAGATGTCCCCGTACGAACAGTCCTCCCGGGTCCCGCTCATCATCAACGGACCCGCCGAGGTGATCGCCCCGGGCCGGTACGCGAACCCGGTCAGCCTCGTCGACCTCGCGCCGACCCTGCTCGACATCGCCCAGGATACGGGCCAGGCCTCCGGCTCTTCCGAGTCCACGGGAGAAGCACGGGCGGGTGCCGGCGATGCGAACTCCGGGGCCGCCTCGGCGATCGATGACGGTCTGAGCGGAACCTCGCTGCTCGAGTCCGCCCGGCGGGAGGCCGCCGGCGAGTTCGAGTCCGAGGACCGCGACGTCATCATCGAGTACTTCGCCGAAGGCACCTACCGGCCGCAGGTCACCCTGGTGCGTGGGGATCTCAAGCTCACCGTGTGCCCGGGCGACCCGGAGCTGCTCTTCGACCTGGCCGCCGACCCCGACGAGCTGGTCAATCGGGCCGAGGATCCGGCCTATGCCCAGGCGCGTGAGTCGATGCGCGCCGAGCTCGAGTCCCGCTACGATCTCGGGCATCTCGAGGAGCATGTGCTCGGTTCGCAGCGCAGCCGGCAGCTTGTCGCCGATGCGCTCAAGGTCGGTCGCGTCCGCCACTGGGACTTCGACCCGGAGCCGGAGCACGGCTACGTGCGCGGTGACTTCTGGTCGGCGTTCCGCTTCGGCAAGATCCCTGCCGCTGACTGACCACGCTGCACCCGCGGGTTCGAAGTGTGAGCGCCCCGATCCAGATCACTGCGCCTACACTTCGAACCCGCTTAAGCGGCTTTCGGACCCCGCCGGGCGGCTTCGGCGGACCTGCTGGGCGGGTGAGCCGCCTCGGCGAGAACAATTCACCTGGTCTTAGGTGAGTTGCAGGTCATATTCTCAGAAACCGGTGGCATCATTCGAGGTAGGAGGGATGCCATGACCATCTTTGAGTCGACATCTGAAGTTCCGCTCGGTGCGGAGACCACATTCGACTGGCACGCTCGGCCAGGAGCGCTGACCCGCCTCTCGCCTCACTGGGCCCAGGAGATCGTCGAAGAGAGCTATCCTCCGATCGCCCCGGGCTCGGTGGCGCAGGTGAGGACGAGCGTGCCCGGCACCTACGGGCTCGTGCGGCGGCCGTTCAGCTCGGTGCATTCGGAGGGGCCGTCTCGGTTCTCCTTCGTCGATGAGCTGAAGAAGGGCCCGCTGAGCCAGTGGAAGCACACGCACGAGTTCACCTCGGTCGCCGGTGGGACGAAGATCAACGACCACATCGAATTCTCCATGGCGCCCCAGGGCTTCGACGTCATCGACCGGGGCCTCACCCACTACCTCGAAGCCACTTTCGACGCCCGCCGCAAGCGGATGCTCATGGACATCGACTTCCTCGAATCCACGAATGCGCCCCTGCTGACGCGGAAGAAGGGCAAACACATCCTCATCGCCGGCGGAAGCGGAATGATCGGACGCCAAGTCGCCGCCCTGTTCTCCACCGCCGGACATTTCGTCCGACTGCTTGTCCGCGAGACCCCGAAGTTCGAATACGAGGTGCACTGGAATCCGGACTTGGGGATCCTCAATCCACGCGACCTCGCGTGGGCGGATGCGGTGGTCCACCTCGGTGGGCGATCCATCGCCACTCGCTTCACCAAGCATGCGAAGGACGAGATCTGGTCGTCCCGCATCGACTCGACGAGGCTGCTCGTCGAAACGATGCGCGGTCTGCCTGAGGAGAAGCGGCCCTCGGTCTTCGTCTGCGCCTCTGCGGTCGGATATTACGGGGCGAAAGCCGACGAACCTGTCGACGAGACGGGGCCGGCCGGTGAGGGATTCCTCGCCGAGGTGTGCCAGAAGTGGGAGGAGACGGCGGCCGGAGTCGAGGACGCCGGAATCAGGCGCGTGTCGATCCGGACCGGAGTCGTCCTGAGCTCCTTGGGCGGTCTGCTCAAACTGCAGGCGCCGCTGTTCCTCGCCGGAGCCGGCGGTCGACTAGGCAGCGGGGAGCAGGCCCTGGCCTGGATCTCCCTCGACGACGTGGCACGCACGTATGTGCACGCCGTCCTCTACGACTATGTGCGGGGACCCGTGAATGCTGTTGCCCCGGATCTCGTTTCGCAGGCGGAATTCGCCGAGGCTCTCGCCTCCCACCTGCGCAGGCCCGCGTGGATCCCGACGCCCGGTTTCATCACCGAGATCATGCTCGGCCGTGACGGGGCGAAGGAGCTCGCGCTGGCCGATCAGCGGGTGGTGCCGGAGAAGCTGGAGGAGACCGGCTACCAGTTCGCTCACCCGACG
Organism: Brevibacterium sp. VCM10; assembly: GCF_000583215.1. Lineage (NCBI taxonomy): Bacteria > Bacillati > Actinomycetota > Actinomycetes > Micrococcales > Brevibacteriaceae > Brevibacterium > Brevibacterium sp. VCM10. Next base: position 7,300 of record NZ_JAJB01000048.1, on the reverse strand, counting down.
CTTGCCGACTGCTTCGACGAGGAGCTCGGCATCGGGGCGTGATGCAGAAGCCCCCTCCGTCCGGCGTTGGAGCCGAGCGGAGGGGACCGGTGTTACTGCTGTTGCTTCTGCGGCCGCGGATCAGAAGCGCTTCGAAGCGATCTCCGCGCCTTCGGTCAGGGACTGCAGCTTCGCGACGGCGATGTCCGGGTGGACTCGTCCGCCGAGGCCGCAGTCGGTGGAGGCGACGACGTTGTCCGGTCCGACGAGCTTGGCGAACCGGCCGATGCGTTCGGCGACGAGCTCGGGATGTTCGACGACGTTCGTCGAGTGGGAGACGATTCCGGGGATGATGTACTTGCCCTCGGGCAGCTTCTTCTCTTCCCAGATCCGCCACTCGTGTTCGTGGCGGACGTTCGCGGCTTCGAAGGTGATGCCGGCGGCATTGATCGAGAGCACCTGGTCGACGATCTCGACGAACGGCAGGTCGGTGACGTGCGGTCCGTGCCAGGATCCCCAACAGGTGTGCACACGCACCTGCGCCGGGTCGATTCCGCGCAGCGCATGGTTGAGGGCGTCGATGCGGACCTGGATGAACGAGCGGTAGTCGGCGAACGACGGTTCCGGGTTGATCTGGTCGAAGTTCTCCGCCAGGGAGGGATCGTCGATCTGGACGGTCAGTCCCGCCTCGGTGATGGCGAGGTATTCCTCCCGCAGCACATCGGCCCATGCCCAGATGAACTCCTCATCGGACGAGTAGTACTCGTTGGCGATGCGGGAGGCCGAACCGGGGGAGAGCGCATTGATGTAGCCGGCGCGCTCGTCATAACCTGCGGCAGCCAGTCCTGCCTTGAGGTTCGCGATATCACGGTTGACCTGGTCCTGGCCGATGTAGCTGATCGGACCGGTGGCCTTGGGGAACTGGGGCTGGGTTCCGGTGTCGGTGCCGGCCTTCGGATCAGTGTAGACGTTCGGGAAGAGGTTGCGGTCGCGACGGTCGGGCATGCTCGTGAGCACGATATTGCCCGGCGTTGAACGGTTTGCCGGGATCTCCCAGAGGTCGATGTCGTGGAGTTCGAGCCCACCGGTGCGGGCGAACGAGTAGTGCCACCATGCGCCGTAGTCGAAGTCGGCGGCCATGGCGTGACCGTATTCGCCGTCGTTGGGCAGTGAGATGCCCAGGTTATTCTGTCGCTTGACGAGGTCGGTGACGCTGGCGGCGAGGAGCTCGTCGAATTCCTGCTCCTGTTCCTGCGACACGGACTCACCGGCCAGGCGGGCGGTGTTCTGAGCCTGCTTGGCCTTGTTGGCCTCGATGAGTTCGGGGGTGCGGGGTAAGGATCCCGCGTGGGATGTGCGAATCGTCGCCATGACTGACTCCTCTTCCGTGAACGTGGTGTCTCGTCTGAGCTTCTCGGGCCGTTCGAACACAATGCCGACGACCGGACTGATCTTCTTCAGACAATCACATTCGCCATGGTGCATGTGAGTGAGTTGTCATCTTCGGTCACGTGGGCAGACGGGCGAAACCGTAGAGTGGACACATGAGCTATGGGCAGAGCAGTCACAGCGGGGGTCATCGGCAGGGGGCGAATCAGTCCTGGAGCCAATCCGGGTGGACCGAGGCAGACGGGTATCAGCTCGCAGGTGGGCAGAACCCGTCGGGACCGTCTGCGCCGGGGAATTCCGCCTTCCCACCGGCCCCACCGGGGCCGCCTGCACCACCGGCCCCATCAGGACCGCCTGCACCACCGGGTTGGGACGGCCGACCGGCGCCCCACCATCCGGGCTGGCTTGCCCGCAGTCTGTTCTGGACGGCGCTCATCCTCGGCGGGCTGCCATCTCTCCTGCTGGCGCCGCTGAGCATGTCGGGAGGACCACAGGTCTATGCTCTCTACAGCATCGGGTCGATCCTGGCGCAATCCCTGCGGCTGATCCTCGGGGTCGCTGCCATCCTGCTGGTGAAGAACACGAGTTGGGCGCGCAGAATCCTCGGCGCCGCCATCTTCCTGATCGGCTGTGTCGCGCTGCTGGTCGTCAACCCGGTGCTGTCGGCGGTCATCAATATGGGTGAACCCGGGTCTGTCGACTCGATGCTGGTGTCTGTCATTCAGGGAGTGCTGAGTGCCTGTTACCTGGCGGCCGTGCTCTGCGGGTGGAACATCGCCCGCAATCGGCGGTGGTGGATCCTCGTCATCGCCGTCGTGATCGCCGTGCTGTTGAATGTGCTGACCGCGGTCGTCGGCCTCTCCCTGGCCACGGGGCTGGCTTCGGGCGTCATTGCCGTGGCGATCATCCAGGCAGTGATGTTCGGCCTCGTCTTCGCGGTACTCGGACTCTGCCATCTGCTCGGTCGGGTGCGCGGAGGGACAGTGCAGGTGCCCGGCCGGGCAGCACCTGTCTATTCGGCCCCGGGATGGCAGGCCCCGAGTCAGTCAGGGCACATGCCCTATCAGCCCTGACACGGGGCCCTCAGCGAATCGACCCCAGAGCGTCGAGGCTTCCGCATGCAGCGGGTGGTCTCGACGCTCAGGGGTCGAATCGGTGCTGCGGCACGGCGTGCCGCGGATCAGGCGCCGAGCGCTGGGACGCGCCGTCGCCAGTGTCAGACGGCGGTTTCGGTCACCGCCGCGACGCTGCCGCCGAAGCGATCAGCCAGCGTGCCTTCGTGGGCCCGGCCGAGTTCGTCGAGGCCGACCTGGAAGTGGTCGACGACCTCGAGCGCGGGAGCTCCGTCGCCGGCATCGGTCATGCCGATGCGCACGAACGGGAACCGGCGGGCCGTGCACATGTCCTTGAAGCGGACCTCTTCCGACCGCGGCACGGCCACGATCGCGCGCGCCGTCGATTCGGAGAACAGTGCGGTGAACACGTCGATGCCGTCGCGCTCGCAGACCTCGTCGAGCCAGATCCGAGCACCGGTTCCGTATCGCAGCGACGATTCGACGAGCGCCTGGGACAGTCCGCCCTCGGACAGATCGTGTGCGGCATCGATCATGCCGTCGCGCGAGCAGTTGATGAGGATCTCGCCGAGTTCCTTCTCCGCTGCCGGCTTGTACCGCGGAGGGACCCCGCCGAGGTGGTCGGCCGTGACGTCGGCCCACGCCGAACCGTCGAGCTCCGCCTCGGTGGTGCCGAGAAGATAGATGGTCTGGCCCGGCTCCTGCCAGCCGCTCGGGGTGGCGCGGGTGACGTCATCGAAGACACCGAGCACACCGACGACCGGGGTCGGGTGGATGGCCACTCCGCCGGTCTGGTTGTACAGGGACACGTTGCCGCCGGTGACCGGAATTCCCATGTCCTGGCAGGCGTCGGCGAGGCCTTCGACGGCCTGCGCGAACTGCCACATGATCTCCGGGTCTTCGGGCGATCCGAAGTTCAGGCAATCGGTGACCGCACGCGGAATGGCACCGGAGGTCGAGACATTGCGGTAGGCCTCGGCCAGAGCCAGCTGGGCGCCGCGCGCCGGGTCGAGGAAGCTGTAGCGGCCGTTCGCGTCGGTGGCGATGGCCACACCGAGACCGGACTCCTCGTCGACGCGGACGACTCCGGCATCATCCGGATACGCCAGCGCGGTGTTGCCCTGAACGTACTTGTCGTACTGCGAGGTGATCCACGACTTCGAGGCGAGGTTCGGCGACCCCGCGAGCTGCAGCATCGTCGACCGCAGCTCATCATCGGACTCGGGCTTCGCCAGGCCGGCGGCCTCAACGGTGTTCGCCGCCACCTCGGCGGTCCATGACGGTTCGGTGAACGGACGGTTGTAGACGGGGCCGTCGTGAGCGACCGAGCGCGGGGGCACATCGACGATGACGTCGCCGTGCCAGTCGATGACGAGACGATCGGAGTCGGTGACCTCGCCGAGCACGGAGGTCTCGACCTCCCACTTGCCGACGATCTGCAAGAACTCCTCGAGACGGTCGGGACGGACGACGGCCATCATCCGCTCCTGCGACTCCGACATGAGGATCTCTTCAGGGGTCAGCGTCTCATCGCGCAGCAGCACGTCATCGAGGGCGATGTGCATACCGCCGTCGCCGTTGGACGCCAGTTCCGAGGTCGCACAGGAGATGCCTGCCGCGCCGAGGTCCTGAATGCCTTCGACGACACCGGCGTGGAAGAGCTCGAGGCAGCATTCGATGAGCACCTTCTCGGCGAAGGGGTCGCCGACCTGCACGGCTGGACGCTTCGACGGCTTCGAATCGTCGAAGGATTCGGAAGCGAGGATCGAAGCACCGCCGATGCCGTCGCCGCCGGTGCGCGCACCGAAGAGCACGACCTTGTTGCCCAGGCCCGACGCGTTGGCCAAACGGATGTCCTCATGCCGCATCACACCCACTGCCAGGGCGTTGACCAGCGGATTTCCCTGATAGACGGAATCGAAGACGGTCTCGCCGCCGATGTTCGGCAGGCCCAGGGAGTTGCCGTAGTTGCTGATGCCGGCGACCACGCCGTGGACGACACGGGCGGTGTCCGGGTGGTCGATGGCGCCGAACCGCAGCTGATCCATCACGGCGACCGGGCGCGCACCCATGGAGATGATGTCGCGGACGATGCCGCCGACTCCGGTGGCCGCACCCTGGTGGGGTTCGACGTAGCTGGGGTGGTTGTGCGATTCGACCTTGAAGGTCACCGCCCAGCCGTTTCCGATGTCGACGACGCCGGCGTTCTCGCCGATGCCCACGAGCAGGTGCTTCTTCATGTCCTCGGTGACCTTGTCACCGAACTTGGACAGGTGGACCTTCGAGGACTTGTACGAGCAGTGCTCGGACCACATCACCGAATACATGGCCAATTCCGCCGAGGTGGGGCGACGTCCGAGGATCGCCTTGATCTTCTCGTATTCGTCGGCCGTGAGACCGAGATCGGCGAAAGGCTGCTCGACGTCGGGGTTCGCCGCTGCGAACTCGACCGTCTCCTTGACCTTCTTCGATGCGTTCTGCGGGGAATCGACCTGCGTGGAATCCGCAGAGCTGAGGTTAGACGTCATGTCCTCTTCGGGGCCCTTTCATACGACACGGCACTCACGGCCAATCTTAGCCGTGTCCCCACTGCAAGGGCGAAGCGCGTCCACGGAGGGGCCGCCTCGGGGAGGGAATGGGCCGTTCCCCGCTGGGAATCGCACGGTCGCACCCCACTTAGAATGGAAACCATGGCAACTCCCAAGATCGTCCTGTTCTATGTCTTCACCCCGCTGCCCGACCCCGAAGCGGTCAAGCTGTGGCAGCACACCCTGGCCGAGAGCCTCGGGCTCAAAGGGCGGATCATCGTATCGAAGGACGGAATCAACGCCACGGTCGGAGGGGACGTCTTCGACGTGAAGCAGTACGTGCGGGCGACGAAGTCCTACGCGCCATTCAAGGGAGCGGACATCAAATGGTCGAACGGCCAGGGTGATGACTTCCCACGCCTGAGCGTGAAGGTCCGCGACGAACTCGTCACCTTCGGCACCCCGGACGAGATCACCGTGACAGATGACGGAGTCCAAGGCGGCGGCCAGCATCTCAAACCAGGAGCCCTGCACAAACTCCTCGACGAACGCGGCGAGGAGGTCGTCTTCTTCGACGGTCGCAACGCGATGGAGGCGCAGATCGGGAAGTTCCGGGACGCGATCGTGCCCGACACGGACACCACGCGTGACTTCATCGCCGAGATCGAATCCGGCAAATACGACGACCTCAAGGACAAACCCGTCGTCACCTACTGCACCGGCGGAATCCGCTGCGAGGTCCTGTCCGTGCTCATGAAGAACCGCGGGTTCGAAGAGGTCTATCAGCTCGACGGCGGCATCGTCCGCTACGGCGAGACCTTCGGCAGCTCCGGCTACTGGGACGGCTCGCTCTACGTCTTCGACAAACGCATGCACGTCGAGTTCGGGGACAACGTCGAATCCATCGGGCGCTGTGTGTCCTGCGACAAGAAGACCCCGGAGTTCGTCAACTGTGCGAATCTCGAGTGCCGCAAGCAGTACCTGCGGTGTACCGATTGCACGGACAAGGGCCTGCAGGCCTACTGCGCCGACTGCGTCGAGCAGGGGATCCCCGCCGAGGCGGCCGTAGGCTGAGCGTGTGACCTCGACGTTCCCCGGCAGTGGGGGAATGACGTACCGATTCCTCAGCGCAGCAGGTGCTTCGTCGCCGCATCGATGTCGGTCCACCTGAAGTCGAACCCGGCCGCTTCGAGTCGTGCCGGCAGCACCCACCGACTCTTGAGCACGAGTTCCGACTCCTGACGCAGGACGGTCATCCCGATCTCGAGCAGCCACCTGGGTGCAGGAATCCCCAGGGGCATACGCACTGCCCTGCGCAGCGCTTTCATCAGTGAGCGATTGTCCGCGACCTGGGGGTTCGAGACGTTGATCGGGCCACTGAGCTCGTCATGTTCGTCGATGAACCGGATCGCCCGGAGCACATCGTCGATGTGGACCCAGCTGAACCGCTGCCGGCCGCGAGTCGGCGGATGCCCCCGCCAGGTGGTCGGCCCGGAAGCGTCCGGGCCGATCCCGCGATAGCGCCGGTGCGGGAACCAGCGACCTTCATACTGGGCACCGCTCGCACCGAATCTGGCCGCGGTGGCCAACATGTTCAAAGCCGCTCCGTCACCGAGCACGATCGCCATCCGCAACGCGACTCGTCGGGTCGCGCGCAGGTCCCCGGCGAAGAATTCCTTCTCCCAGGCTGTGGCAATGTCGACCGAGAACCCTTCGCCGATGTCTCCGTCGTCCTCGGTCTGCGGACGATCCATCGCGTGACGGTAGATGGTCGCCGTGCTCGAGTTGATCCACAGACGCGGGGGCGCCGAGGCGGCCGCCACGGCCGTATTGAGAGTGCGGGTCGTATCAACACGAGAGTCCCAGATGACCTGGCGGTTGGCATCCGTATACCGGCACCCGACGCTGCGACCGGCGAGGTTGATGAGCAGGTCGGCGCCGTCGACGAGCTCGGCGATTCGGTCGGGACGATCCCAGGTGGCGTCGGCCGAGGCGGGGGAGCGGCCGATCGTCCGCGTTGCATACCCCCACGTGGTGAGTGCATTCAGCAGATCGCCGCCGATGAATCCCGATGCACCGGCGACAACGGCGATCGGAGCCTGGGTGTTCGGCAACGCTGTGTCTGCGGGTTCGATGATCATACTCAGGACGCTAACACCCCGCTTTCGCGTGGCCGTTTATGCGGCGTGGAGGCCGTGTGGTGGGTGTCACGTGGAGAAAGTCGGTTTTGGATTTGCACGTCGCCTCTGGGGTGGTCTAGAGTTATATCTCGTTGCCCCGCCGGAAACGAGGTTCACGGAACACCGTTTCTACCGGGTCTGACCAGGACAA